>NZ_JBHMBP010000017.1:0-770 GCF_042428885.1 Glycomyces mayteni | reverse complement strand
CCGGGTATCGTAAGCTCCATCGGCGGCGGCTGACCTGATTTTCCGGTGGGTTTGCCGGATTAACCCGGGGAAGGCCTCTGAGTCCGTAACGTTGTTCAGCGACAGGTCAGCGCAGATGATTTCATGTGTTTTACTGTCAACTGCCAGATGCAGCTTACGCCATATACGACGGCGTTCCTGGCCATGCTTTTTGACTTTCCACTCGCCTTCACCGAAGACCTTCAGCCCGGTGGAATCAATTACCAGGTGTGCGATTTCACCCCGGGTGGGCGTTTTGAAACTGATATTAACCGACTTTGCCCGCCTGCTGACACAGCTGTAATCCGGGCAGCGTAGCGGAACGTTCATCAGAGAAAAAATGGAATCAATAAAGCCCTGCGCAGCGCGCAGGGTCAGCCTGAATACGCGTTTAATGACCAGCACAGTCGTGATGGCAAGGTCAGAATAGCGCTGAGGTCTGCCTCGTGAAGAAGGTGTTGCTGACTCATACCAGGCCTGAATAGCTTCATCATCCAGCCAGAAAGTTATGGAGCCACGGTTGATGAGGGCTTTATTGTAGGTGGGCCAGTTGGTGATTTTGAACTTTTGCTTTGCCACGGAACGGTCTGCGTTGTCGGGAAGATACGTGATCTGATCCTTCAACTCAGCAAAAGTTCGATTTATTCAACAAAGCCATTTTGGGACTGGATATTCCTCTCTCAACTATCTAAGAGAATTTCCATTTGATGCGATTAAGTTAGACAGAACATTCATTAGTGGTATTGCCCACG
>NZ_JBHMBP010000016.1:0-902 GCF_042428885.1 Glycomyces mayteni | reverse complement strand
GGCACTGTTGCAAATAGTCGGTGGTGATAAACTTATCATCCCCTTTTGCTGATGGAGCTGCACATGAACCCATTCAAAGGCCGGCATTTTCAGCGTGACATCATTCTGTGGGCCGTACGCTGGTACTGCAAATACGGCATCAGTTACCGTGAGCTGCAGGAGATGCTGGCTGAACGCGGAGTGAATGTCGATCACTCCACGATTTACCGCTGGGTTCAGCGTTATGCGCCTGAAATGGAAAAACGGCTGCGCTGGTACTGGCGTAACCCTTCCGATCTTTGCCCGTGGCACATGGATGAAACCTACGTGAAGGTCAATGGCCGCTGGGCGTATCTGTACCGGGCCGTCGACAGCCGGGGCCGCACTGTCGATTTTTATCTCTCCTCCCGTCGTAACAGCAAAGCTGCATACCGGTTTCTGGGTAAAATCCTCAACAACGTGAAGAAGTGGCAGATCCCGCGATTCATCAACACGGATAAAGCGCCCGCCTATGGTCGCGCGCTTGCTCTGCTCAAACGCGAAGGCCGGTGCCCGTCTGACGTTGAACACCGACAGATTAAGTACCGGAACAACGTGATTGAATGCGATCATGGCAAACTGAAACGGATAATCGGCGCCACGCTGGGATTTAAATCCATGAAGACGGCTTACGCCACCATCAAAGGTATTGAGGTGATGCGTGCACTACGCAAAGGCCAGGCCTCAGCATTTTATTATGGTGATCCCCTGGGCGAAATGCGCCTGGTAAGCAGAGTTTTTGAAATGTAAGGCCTTTGAATAAGACAAAAGGCTGCCTCATCGCTAACTTTGCAACAGTGCCGGATAAACTGCTCATAGCCCACCCACGCCGAGTCGAACAGGATGTAATCGCAGAGGTGGCCGATCTTATCCACCACCTGGCG
>NZ_JBHMBP010000015.1:0-948 GCF_042428885.1 Glycomyces mayteni | reverse complement strand
ATGTGCCGAGAGTTGGGTTTCAGCGGTGCCTGGCGCAGCCAGGTCAACCAGGTGATGCTGCTGCCGGCCTTGAGCTTCAACAGCTCGTCCAGCTTGGCCCGATGCGAGTCCGTGAGTGGTTCGACCAGGGCGCGGTAGACCCGCCGATTGGCTCGCGCAATGGCTTCCGAGCAGGCCCGGTCAATCACGCTCAGCGCCGGCAGGATGCGTCGTTTCTGCCGTAGGCTCTCCAGGGCCTGACCGGCCAGCAGCAAGCCTTTGTCGGTCTGCTGGGCCAGCTCGGTTAGCTCGCGCACCAGGGCGCGGAAGTCGGACAGGCCGAACGGGGCCAGTTGCAGGTAGGTGCGCAGTTCCTGGGCATGCTCGCGACGGGTCACGTCGCGCTCGCCGTACTTTGCCCAGCTCGCCGGCTCGGCCTGGACTTGCTTCGCCACCCACAGGATGACCGGCTCGGGCAGCTCGCTGTCGGTTCCCAGCGCGTAACCGGGGTAGCGCAGCAGGCAGAGCTGCACGGCGAAGCCGAGGCGGTTGGCGTCGCCGCGTCGCTGGCGGATCAGCGACAGGTCGGAGTCGTTGAAGGTGTAGTAGCGGATCAGGTCATCCTGGCTTTCCGGCAGCGCAAGCAGGGTGTCCCGCTCCGTGGCCGAGAGGATCAAGCGACGCGGCATGTGTCAGTCGTCCGTGCGGAGGTACTGGTAGAGGGTTTCCCGGCTGATGTTGAACTCGCGGGCAAGCTGCGCCTTGGGCTCGCCGGCCGTCGCTCGCTGCCGCAGGGTAGCAGCCTGCTCATCGGACAGGGCTTTCTTGCGGCCCCGGTACGCGCCACGCTGCTTGGCCAAGGCGATGCCCTCACGCTGCCGCTCGCGGATCAGGGCGCGCTCGAACTCAGCGAAGGCCCCCATCACCGACAGCATCAGGTTGGCCATCGGCGAGTCCTCGCCAGTGAAC
>NZ_JBHMBP010000014.1:0-1118 GCF_042428885.1 Glycomyces mayteni | reverse complement strand
CCTCTGCGGCTTCCTGCTTCGTTTTGGGTAACGAAGATGGCGTCACCAGCGCGCGCCGGTTCTCCGGTGCGTTCGGGTCGTGCAGCCCCAGTCGCCCGTTCACCACGGTCTGCCACGCATCGATGCGCGGACGGTCTGCCCGGTCGTAGTACGGCTGGAGACGCCTGCCGGTCAGCAGTTCCGTGTTCGGTACCAGAAAATTCAGTTCCAGCCGCCCCTTGTCCCGGTGTTCAACCCACAGCACGCTGTACTGGTCTTTATCGAGTCCGGGCATCAGAACCCGCTCGAAGCTCGCCATCAGCTTTTCACGCTGGCCGGGCGGTAAATCCTGTTCAGCAAAAGACAGGACGCCGGAGGTGTACTTTTTGGCGTAGGGCGAGGCGTCGATAAGCTCCCGGACCTCCTCCGGCTTTCCCTGCAGGACGATGGCCCCGTCGCGCTGGCGGTCTTTCCCCAGCAGATAATCCACCGGCCCGGCACCGCCGCCTCGCCCTCGCGGATGAAACTTAACGATCATCGTCTGCCCCCTTTTCCAGCACGGCATGCCGCAGCCGCTCGAGTTCGGCATCAATGGCCATCAGCGCGGCCACCACCTGAACCCGGTCAGCGCCTGACCACTGGCCGCCGTTAATTTTCCGGGCGATCTGGTTGAGGTTGTTCCCCATCCCGGCAAGCTGGCGCAGCAAAACCGGATCGATGGACGGCAGCCGCAACGACCGCGCCGGGCGCGTATCGAGACAGGTTTCCCGCATCCACACCGCCAGTTGCCTTCCATTGCAGCGCTCCAGCAGCTGCTGGTACTCCCCATCGGTCACCCGGATACCTAAAAAACGGGTACGCTTAACCGCCATCCTCTCCTCCGATATCCGCAAAATGTGACCGGGCTGAACGCTCAAGCTCTGCCATCTGCTCCCGGCGGTAATCTTCCTCCTGTGCCTGACGCATCAGATTTGCCATCACTGCCGGATGCCAGGATCTTTTTTTTACGACGAGCGGCTTCTTCTTCGGCTTCTGCATTATCCCTCCTTCGCAAACGCCGGACGGCACGGAAAAGTTTTCCGGGTCGCTCCGGCGTTGGACAAGCGCCAGCGCGTCAGTGGTGTTAGCGGGTTTCGGGG
>NZ_JBHMBP010000013.1:0-1316 GCF_042428885.1 Glycomyces mayteni | reverse complement strand
CCATTACATCGGTAGTAAGCGGTGTAACCGTCAGCAAAAGATCGACCGGGGAATATAAATGCTAGGAACGCAATTAACCAATACATAGTTGAGAATCTTGGTATTACACATTTCACTATCCTCTCTTTCATTTTTCGTTCACCATACTTTGTTATCTGATTTTTAATTTTTCTATTTTATAAACCAAGTCTCTACCAAAAAGGCGAAAATTATCCTCAAATAATAATAATTGTTTAAGAACATCCATGAAAGCAGCTGCTTCACCCTCAGTTATGGGAGCTACTCTATATAACATATAACCTGAGTTAAGGGTTTCTTTTATACTTTCTTCAATGCTCATTATAAATATTAGTGGATTATCATTTTTCTTCCCCCATGGGTTTCTAATTAATCCTTCGATGTACTCAGGTCCTTTGCGTCCTATTGCCTGCGCAATATTTTTTATTTCATCTGCGTGAGGGCTTTGTTGTACAGCTTTGTTTATGCCTGCTTGAGTGATTTTCAGAGACTCTACACCGTGTATGTTGTATGAGATAAAATGTAATAAATTAAGATGCAATGCAATTAATCCATTTTTGTTTACATCTGAGTATTTGGATAAAAAACGTAATGAAGTGTTAACTCTCCCTTGAAGCCTAACAATTGGGAGTGCTGCCTTGTATATTTCCTTCTCCGTTAAATACCGTTTAAAAAACATAATTCTCCGCCTCCGTATAGCGTGCCTATTTTATTTCGTCGTAAAACTTAGCTCTGAAATATTCCTTTAGAACCATCATGTCATTAATAATTGAATCTATCTCATCCATTTTTTCTTGGTATTCTTTTAATGGTGAAGGGAGCGGTAACTCAATATTTGAAAAGTGATTGGCGAGATAGGGATCAAGGTTTCTCATCCATTCAGGCTTTTCGCCAATGCGTTCTTCAACTGAAAGTGAACCTGATAATCTCTGGTTAATAAGATCACTTAGACTCATTTTGGTTTTATTCGAAAGCCGTTGTAAGGATTGCTTTAATCCTATATCTAGCATGATATTTGTTCTTTCTCTCATTACCCCCCCTTGCTATTGCGTTTTTTGTTGCGCACAAAGCTACCATTGCGCATTAAGAAACGCAATAAAAAAGGAGGGAGGGAGTGGTTTGTACATGATGTGCAGTGCGCTGAGGGCATCAGTGGCGGGTGTTTTTCCGTGGGATGGATGGAGCTCCGGGGATAACAGAACTGACGATCATTTAAAGGATCTTCTTGAGATCCTTTTTTTCTGCGCGTAATCTCTTGCACTGTAAACGAAAAAACCGCCTGGGGAGGCGGTTTGATC
>NZ_JBHMBP010000012.1:0-1484 GCF_042428885.1 Glycomyces mayteni | reverse complement strand
ATCAGCTGCATGGGCAGCAGTCATGCCAAAAAACGCGGTTGCCATTGCTGCAGAGAGAAGAACCTTTTTCATTGCCATTTCCTTGTCAGAGTGAATTACGAATCAATGAGCACACTGTGAATTCGCATAGAACCAGAAACATCAGGCGATGCTGATTTATGCCACTGCTAAGGAAGGTGCGAATAAGCAGGTCATTTCTTCCCAAGCTGACTCGCTGATTAAAATTTCGCGGATCTGGGCCGATTTTTTTCCCGCAAACACATCGAATCAGCCTATTTAGGCTATTTTTTCCACCATTTCTGGCGTTATTTCCGGTTTTTACTGAGATCTCTCCCACTGACGTATCATTTGGTCCACCCGAAACAGGTTGGCCAGGGTGAATAACATCGCCAGTTGGTTATCGTTTTTCAGCAGCCCTTTGTATCTGGCTTTCACGAAGCCGAACTGCCGCTTGATGATGCGAAACGGGTGCTCCACCCTGGCACGGATGCTGGCTTTCATGTATTCGATGTTGATGGCCGTTTTGTTCTTGCGCGGATGCTGCTTCAAGGTTTTTACCTTGCCGGGACGCTCGGCGATCAGCCAGTCCACATCCACCTCGGCCAGCTCCTCGCGCTGTGGCGCTCCTTGGTAGCCGGCATCGGCTGAGACAAATTGCTCCTCTCCATGAAGCAGATTACCCAGCTGATTGAGGTCATGCTCGTTGGCCGCGGTGGTGACTAGGCTGTGGGTCAGGCCACTCTTGGCATCGACACCAATGTGGGCCTTCATGCCAAAGTGCCACTGATTGCCTTTCTTGGTCTGATGCATCTCCGGATCGCGTTGCTGCTCTTTGTTCTTGGTAGAGCTGGGTGCCTCAATGATGGTGGCATCCACCAAAGTGCCTTGGGTCATCATGACGCCTGCTTCGGCCAGCCAGCGATTGATGGTCTTGAACAATTGACGGGCCAGTTGATGCTGCTCGAGCAGGTGGCGGAAATTCATGATGGTGGTGCGATCCGGCAGGGCGCTATCCAGGGATAATCGGGCAAACAGGCGCATGGAGGCGATTTCGTACAGGGCATCTTCCATGGCACCGTCGCTCAGGTTGTACCAATGCTGCATGCAGTGAATACGCAGCATGGTCTCCAGCGGATAGGGCCGTCGGCCATTGCCCGCCTTGGGATAAAACGGCTCGATGACAGCGGTCATATTCTGCCATGGCAGAATCTGCTCCATGCGGGAGAGGAAAATCTCTTTTCGGGTCTGACGGCGCTTAGTGCTGAATTCACTATCGGCGAAGGTGAGTTGATGGCTCATGATGTCCCTCTGGGATGCGCTCCGGATGAATATGATGATCTCATATCAGGAACTTGTTCGCACCTTCCCTAAAGCAGACTAATCCTATGGAAATGGAAAGATGGCAAGCATTGTTCTTTTTTTTGTTTACGTAATGTTTTTTATACCGAAAATGGACTTAATTTCTCTCGGGGGAGGGTTTAACG
>NZ_JBHMBP010000010.1:0-1946 GCF_042428885.1 Glycomyces mayteni | reverse complement strand
GGGGAGATCCGGGTGGACGTGGAGCGCCGCCGGGCCAGCCGGGAGGCGGGGAACGTGGAGCACATCAGCGGCGACAGCTTCATCCAGAAGGAGGCGCGGCCGCTGTTTGACGTGAACACCCTGCAACACCTGCCTGACGGGTTCGCGGTGATGACCGGGCTGGGCGTGGCGCGGCTGGCGTTCAGCAGCCCGCTGCGGGTTGAGCGCCGGGAAATTTCGCTGAAAACCTTCCCGGTGCTGGCGAAAACGGACCCGCTGGCGGAGTACCTGCCTCCGGCCGACGGCGGCGGACCAAAAGCGGATGATGATTTTGCGGGGCTTTACTGATGACACTGGAGCAGTACAACGTCAGCCACGCGAAGCGGCAGGCGCGGAACGCGGAGAAAACACGGCTGACCCTGCGCTGGCTGCGGGAAGAGCTGTGTTCCACGGCGGAGCTGGTTGCGCGACGGCTGGGGATTGCGGCGGTACAGCCGGTTTACCGCTTCCTGGACAGTCTGGTGGCGAAAGGGCTGCTGGTCCGGGCGAAATACCCGGTTGACGGCCGTCAGGTCAGCGTGTGGGGGCTGACGCCGCACGGGGTGGCGTTCTCGTTCGACGAGGACGAGCCGCTGACGGACGTTATTCCGTTTCAGCCGTCAAGGGTGTCGGCGGCGCAGCTGCCGCACCGGCTGGCCGTGCAGTCCCTGCGCCTCTCCATGGGGGGCCGGGGGGCCACCGGCTGGCGGTACCTGCACCGTATGGCCCTGAAAGGGATGAAAGTGCCGGACGCGCTGGCGGAGCTGGACGGCAGAACGGTGGCATTTGAGGTAGAGCGCACCGTCAAGAGCCGCAGGCGGTATCAGGAAGTGGTGTCCGGGTATCTGTTCAACCGCCGGGCGAACGGCATCGATGAAATCTGGTACATCTGCCCTGACCGGCCGACGCTTGTCCGGGTACAGCGGGCGATTCTGGCGGTGGATGAAATCGTGAATCCACAGACCGGCGAGGCCCGCAAAACGGTGGAGCTGGACCGGGAGAGGCTGTTCGCGTGCTTTAAATTTATGACAACGGAGTGAGGGATTATGGCGCTGTACATGGTATTTATTGAGGACGTGGAAGACAAAGACGGCGAGCGCTGCATTATGCCAACCAGCGAGCATCTGGAAGACATGGTGGTGCTCGCCTGGCAGACCGGGGCGTATGTTTTCTGTTTTGTCGACCGGGCCCAGCATCTGGCGATGATGAAATCCATCGGGATGTATGACGAGCGGCTCAACAGCGACGAAAAAGCCACGTACTTTTTCACCGGTGAAAATCCGCAATGGGAACGGGACAAACCCACAGGAATGAAGCTGTGTGATTACCTCTATCGAAAGGTGGAGCGGTTCGCCATCGAGAACGGTGTGCAGGTGGTTGATGCCGGGAAGTGCTCACCGGAGCAGATTAACGCGATGATTGAGGTGGTCAGCGAGCGGCACGGGGAAAGCGCGGTGAACGAGAAGCTGAAAGCGGAGCTGATGCGGGAATATAACAGCCGCTATTTTAACGTGCCGGTGCCTGAACTGCCGGAGGACAAACCCGCCCGCCGGTGGTGGCCGTTCGGCAAAAAATAACGCCAGCACCGGCATGGCCGGTGCTGTTATTCTTCCCCGAGCTTATCCCGCATCACCTGCCAGAGTGTTTCCGCATCCTCGTGAAGCCGTTCGCACATGTCGGCCGGGGTATCCATGTCCAGCTCGTTCAGCTTTTCCAGCAACAGCAGCGACTGATCCTTAATGAATTTAGCCATATTGAGGGCAGTTTTTTCCTGCTTCGTCATGTTCTCCATTCCCTTCGGTAAGTTCTCAGCTAAACCAGCCGGACCAGAAGCGTTTTTTCTTCTGTGTCAGTTCTGTTGTCAATCTGTCCACTTCGGCCTGGAGTTTCCGGCGCTCATCATCGTGCTGGCGGCGTTCTTCTTCCCG
>NZ_JBHMBP010000009.1:0-2847 GCF_042428885.1 Glycomyces mayteni | reverse complement strand
GGCGTGTTTATTGTTAACACGAAAAACACCGGCTTTATCGCTGTACAGTGCCAGCGGTTTACCATGCTTATCGATATAGCGCCGCGTGGCTTCGAAGTAAGAAAACGTGGACTCCGATTTAACAAACAACAGTTCCATCAGTTTGCTGGTTGCATCATCAACATAGACCAGCGCGGTGCAGGCCGGGCCACGGCCTTCAAACCAGTCGTGATCACAGCCATCTATTTGTATCAGCTCACCAGTACACGGACGCCGGTACCGTGGTTGAGGGATCCTTGCGGCACGTTGTTTACGGGGAACCCATAAGCCAGCCCGCACCATGATGCGCCGGACAGTTTCTTTGCCAAGAAACAGTCCGTGGAGTTCTTCGAGCTTTTCACGCGCCAGAGTCGGACCGAAATCAGCATAACGCGTCTTGATCAGTTCCAGAGCCTGATCTGCGAGCCCGGGTGGCAACTGGCGGTTACCACGCATGCCACATCGTCTGCTGGCCATACCAAGCGGTCCGCCTTCACGGTAACGGGCAAGAAGTCTGCGGCATTGCCTGTCGCTGATACCGAGGTGCTCGGCCGCACGGCGCGTTGTGATGCGACGTTCAATGACGTCCTGTATAATCTTGATCCGGTTGATCTCTTTCAAAGTAAACACTCCTGAGCTTTCTGCGCTCATGATATGCCTCCCCGTAGTTTAAACGGACCAGTGAAGCTTACCATAGCGCGGACATCTGAATTGAGCCACAGGCGGACATTACTATTGAGCCATTACAGCATTAGTGCGCTTAATGTACGTTATGTTAAATCCAGGTCGCGGTAGGGATACCCGTTACCGGATACCCCCCGCACAGATCCCGGCGTGCGCGATTTACGCACCGGGCTCCTGCCTCGGGTGTCTGGCGGTGAACCGCTCCACAGGCCATGGATGAAGAACCCGAACCCTTGGTAGCCATGCGGCTGCCAGTTTGTTTGCTTTCGTCCAGGTCGTATCATCCTTCTGGCTCCTGCGCCTGAGCGCCCGGCGCCAGAGGTTTGTTACGTGTGTCCTGAACTTCTGCATGGTGGGGAAGTTGCCCGGTACCGAGTGATAGTTCAGGTATCCCTGAACCACTCTCCTGAGCCATTTTCCCTGTTCGGGGATTGAGTAATGCCAGCGCCTTCGCAGACCGTCTTTGATGGCTTTCAGAGTTGCCGTCATCCGATCCCGGCGGGTCTTTCGTATCAGCATGAACCTGCCGTTGCGATCTTTCCCGCTGATGTGCGTGAACCCGAGGAAGTTGAACGTTTCTGGTTTGCCTTTTCCCCTGATGGCACGGTTTTCGGCAGCGAAGCGGCCGAACTCCATCAGACGGGTTTTCTCCGGGTGAACCGTGAGTCCGAACTCCCTCAGTCTGCGCTGCATGGCTATACGGAAGCGCCGGGCATCGTATCGTTTGTCGAACCCGATGACGATGTCATCGGCGTATCTGACCATTACCACATTGCCTGTGGCATAGCGACGTCGCCACTGATGCGCCCACAGATCGAAGACGTAGTGGAGGTATATGTTTGCCAGCAGCGGTGAGATGACCGCACCCTGTGGGGTGCCTTCCTCCGTTGCTCGCCATTGACCCTCCTCCGACGTCCCGGCTGTGAGCCACTTACGTATGAGCCTGATTACCCTCCGGTCGCCGATCCGATGCTCTGTGAACCTGATCAGCCATTCGTGGCTCACCCTGTCGAAGAACTGACTGATGTCGGCATCCAGTACCCAGTTTACGTTAGTGCGTACCAGCCCTGTGGCCAGTGCGTCCAGTGCATCGTGCTGGCTTCGCCCGGGTCTGAACCCGTATGAGAACCCCATAAAGTCGTTTTCATAGACTGCGTTCAGGATTTTCACCAGCGCATACTGGACGATCTTGTCCTCCAGCGAGGCGATGCCGAGCGGGCGTTGTTTTCCATCCGCTTTTGGGATGTAGTGACGCCTGCCGGGCTGCGCCCTGTAGCTGCCCTGATGTAGCCTCCGGTGCAGATCTGTTATGTTGTTCTTCATGTTTCCGGCGTAGTCCATCCACCTGATGCCATCCACTCCGGCGGCCGCTTTCCTGCTCAGGGAGAGGAATGCGGCTTCCAGTGCTTCGACTGTCAGCAGGTGGAACAATGCTGTAAACCGTTCTTTCTTCCGCTGCTTCGCAGCTTCCCGCACGCGTGACAGCCTCTGTGACATGCTTTCCCGGCTCTGTGTCCGGCGCATGTGTGGCTGTTCCGCGTTCCCCTTGGCCCCGCTCCTTCGCTCCACTGACTCCGCTCCTTTCGGGTTGTTCGCCTGCTTCGCCGCTACTATGAGCGAGTCCGACTTCTCCTCTCCGTACATCACCGGCTTCGGCTCCTCGCCTTCCCGGTGCGGGCCATCTCCGGCACTGGCAGATGGTCAGAGGGGAGATCTCCCGGTTCCCGCGTAAAGATCGTATTGACATGCCAGGGTCTCAGACCCCGCCGGGTCCATGTGGCACTCGCAGTATCGCACCCTATGATGTTGCCTTCCGTTAACAGTACAACGTCGGCACCCGGTAATTTAATATACATTTCGTGGCTCAATGGCTGGCCTGTCAACACCCCTGTCAACGCTTCGCCCCATACCTCGCGGTATGCAACGCATGACTCGGGGACCTTGTGGATTGCTGGTCCTTCAATGGTCGGGGACTTTCACCCCTTGATCTCTACCGGTCTCCCGGCGCACACTGTATGAATATACAGTTAATTTAACAGGAGATCCCCCCTCAGTATGTGCGCGAATTCACAGAGTCGCCACCACACTGCTGTAAAAACAGGCGCCCCGCCAGCACGAGCGACAGACGAAAAAAAACCGCCTGCA
>NZ_JBHMBP010000008.1:0-3459 GCF_042428885.1 Glycomyces mayteni | reverse complement strand
ATGTTTGGCGGTGTCCTGCTCTCCCACACCCTCTCGAGTGCAGTACCATCGGCGCTGGAAGCCGTAACGACCGGGTTCGGAATGGGACCGGGTGTGTCACTTCCGCTCTCACCACCAAACAAACCCTTGAGGGGCCTGCTCGGCGACTGCGGGACCCCTCCCCGCCTGGGGAGAGGGGTTCGCGATCGAGCCTGAGCGTGTTGTCTCAGAATCGCATAGCGTGCGTGAATGTCATGTTTCGCTCTGACCCATAGGGGCCGTGTGTAATGTTAAGTTCTCGGCGGTTAGTACCCGTCCACTCCAAGCATTGCTGCTCTTCCATGTCGGGCCTATCAACCCCATCATCTTTAGGGCGCCTCACCAGCATCGCTGCTGACGGAGATCTCATCTTAGAGCACGCTTCCCGCTTAGATGCTTTCAGCGGTTATCGCTCCCGAACGTAGCCAACCAGCCATGCACCTGGCGGTACAACTGGCACACCAGCGGTTCGTCCATCCCGGTCCTCTCGTACTAGGGACAGCCCTCCATCAAATCTCCTACGCGCGCGGCGGATAGGGACCGAACTGTCTCACGACGTTCTAAACCCAGCTCGCGTGCCGCTTTAATGGGCGAACAGCCCAACCCTTGGGACCAACTCCAGCCCCAGGATGCGACGAGCCGACATCGAGGTGCCAAACCATCCCGTCGATATGGACTCTTGGGGAAGATCAGCCTGTTATCCCCGGGGTACCTTTTATCCGTTGAGCGACACCACATCCGTACGTCGGTGCCGGATCACTAGCCCCTGCTTTCGCACCTGCTCGACCCGTCGGTCTCACAGTCAAGCACCCTTCTACGCTTACACTCACCGACCGGTTTCCAACCGGCCCGAGGGTACCATTGGGCGCCTCCGTTACCATTTAGGAGGCAACCGCCCCAGTTAAACTACCCACCAGGCACTGTCCCCCGACCCGATCAGGGCCGCGGGTGAGACACATCATTTAGTCAGAGCGGTATTTCACCAACACCTCCACCACGACTAGCGTCGCAGCTTCCCAGGCTCCCGCCTATCCTACACAAACCAGACAATATGCCAATACCAAGCTATAGTAAAGGTCCCGGGGTCTTTCCGTCCTGCCGCGCGAAACGAGCATCTTTACTCGTACTGCAATTTCGCCGAGCATGTGGTTGAGACAGCGGGGAAGTCGTTACGCCATTCGTGCAGGTCGGAACTTACCCGACAAGGAATTTCGCTACCTTAGGATGGTTATAGTTACCACCGCCGTTTACTGGCGCTTCAATTCACCGCGGCACCCCGAAGGGTTGACGGATCCTCTTAACGTTCCAGCACCGGGCAGGCGTCAGTCCATATACCTCACCTCACGGCTTCGCATGGACCTGTGTTTTTAGTAAACAGTCGCTTCCCCCTGGCCTCTGCAACCCCCAACCGCTTCCGTGCGCACGCACCACAGTCAAGGGCCCTCCTTCTCCCGAAGTTACGGAGGCAATTTGCCGAGTTCCTTAACCACACATCACTCGAACGCCTCAGTATACTCTACCTGACCACCAGTGTCGGTTTAGGGTACTGGCCGACTACCACTCGCTAGAGGCTTTTCTCGACAGCACGGGATCACCGAATTCACTCAAAAGAGCTATGCTTCAGCGCTCACCCTCACCATTCAAGGCAGCGTTCCCGGATTTGCCTAGGAACGCGGGCTACCACCTTACCCCGCCTAATCCACCAGACGGTACGGCTACCCCACTGCGTCACCCCATCACTACGCTACACACGGAAAGGACCCCAACCACTCACTGATGCAGAACAATCCGAAGACTGCTCCACACCGGCTTGCAGCCGGTTAGCACAACCGCTATCACTCATACGCGGCACTCGGGTACCGGAATATCAACCGGTTATCCATCGACTACGCCTCTCGGCCTCGCCTTAGGCCCAGACTAACCCAGGGCGGAACAACCGTCCCCTGGAACCCTTAGTCAATCGGCGCACAGGATTCTCACCTGTGTTTCGCTACTCATGCCTGCATTCTCACTCGTACAAAGTCCACCCCATGGATCACTCCGGAGCTTCACCCCATGTACGACGCTCCCCTACCCAACCCGCACACCCGAAGGTGTACGGCATTGCTACGGCTTCGGCGGTGCACTTCAGCCCCGCTACATTATCGGCGCAAAACCACTCGACCAGTGAGCTATTACGCACTCTTTCAAGGATGGCTGCTTCTAAGCCAACCTCCTGGCTGTCAACGCGACCCCACATCCTTTTCCACTCAGTGCACCCTTAGGGGCCTTAGCCGGTAATCTGGGCTGTTTCCCTCTCGACGACGGATCTTCTCACCCGCCGACTCACTGCCGCACTCAACACCATGGCATTCGAAGTTTAGCTGAGCTCAGTAACCGACACGGCCCATCACCCAACCAGCGCCCTACCACCACGGAGCAACATGCGACGCTGCACCTAAATGCATTTCGGGGAGAACCAGCTATCACGGAGTTTGATTGGCCTTTCACCCCTACCCACACCTCATCCCCCCAGTTTGCAACCTAGGTGGGTTCGGGCCTCCACGACCTCTTACAGCCGCTTCACCCTGGACATGGGTAGATCACCCCGCTTCGGGTCTACAACACACCACTCAACGCCCTATTCAGACTCGCTTTCGCTCCGGCTCCACCACACGGCTTAACCTCGCGGCATACCATAACTCGCAGGCTCATTCTTCAAAAGGCACGCCATCACCCGCCTACCAGAAGCAAGCTTCTGGCCGGGCTCTGACGGTTTACAGGCACATGGTTTCAGGCACTCTTTCACTCCCCTCCCGGGGTACTTTTCACCATTCCCTCACGGTACTCTCCACTATCGGTCACCGGACCTCTTTAGGCTTAGCAGACGGTCCTGCCAGATTCACACGAGCCTCCACGAAACCCGCGCTACTCGGGTGCGCTTCCCGAACACCACCAACAACCTTCACCTACGGGACTCTCACCCACTCCGGTCGGCTTTCCCACACCGTTCGACTAGCTGCTGATGCGTGAACCTAGTCTCGGCAGAGACTAACGGAAACGTCCCACAACCCCTGACCCGCAACGCCTGCCGGCTATCACACGAACCAGGTTTAGCCTCCTCCGCTTTCGCTCGCCGCTACTCACGGAATCACTCTTGTTTTCTCCACAGCAGGTACTGAGATGTTTCACTTCCCCGCCACACCACCACCCGCCCTATACATTCAGGCAGGCGCGACCGGCCATCAAGCCGGCCAGGTTACCCCATTCGGAAACCCTGGGATCACAGTCCAGTTGGCAACTCCCCCAGGCATATCGCAGCCTCACACGTCCTTCATCGGTCATCCGGCACCAAGGCATCCACCATGCGCCCTACACAACTTAACCAACACGGCCAAGTCAGATAGAAACAAAGACACTCACGCACACTATACAAATCTCAAACAACACACCAGCCACACC
>NZ_JBHMBP010000006.1:0-148249 GCF_042428885.1 Glycomyces mayteni | reverse complement strand
TGACACACCCGGTCCCATTCCGAACCCGGTCGTTACGGCTTCCAGCGCCGATGGTACTGCACTCGAGAGGGTGTGGGAGAGCAGGACACCGCCAAACATTAATCGAATAGAAAGGCCCGACACTATGTGTCGGGCCTTTCTGCATACCTGGCTGTAAGCCTGGAAGTGGTTATGCGGCAACGAAGAAGGCCCCCACCTTGCGGTGGGGGCCTTTGTGTTGCCTAGACGTACGGGCCGTCGATGTGCTCGCCGGCGTGCTGGCGGTACCAGAGGCCGCGGTAGCAGCGCCACGGCTGGGGGCGCAGCTGAGTGGGCGCGAAGATCTGTTCGAGGAGGCGGCGGGCCTCCAGGAAGAAGTCGAGACGCTCGTCGGGGGCCGCGACGTGTTGGGAGTCGTCGACGGGGGTCTCCGCAGGGAGGATCGTCAGCGACGGCCACATCGTGGTCTGCTCGGCGAGGGGGAGGAGCCAGGCGCGCATCTCGTCGAGCGGTTCGCTGCCCACCGTGTAGGTGAACGAGGTGCGGTGGCCGGCTTCCCTTGCCGCCGAGAGGATCTCGGAGAGGCGTTCGGACTGGCGGCTGGCGACCGGCATGACCGGGTCGGCGGCCGCGGCGTCCTCGGGGACGATCGGTTCAGCCGCGAGTTCGGCGCTGTCGTCCTTGTACGTCTCGGTCGTGAGGAACAGGAGGACCGGGCCGACCTTCTCGGCGAGCTCGTTGAACGCGGCCTTGCTGCGCAGCGCCGGGGTCAGGACGCCGAGGGTGGTGGACTCGGGGAGTCCTTCGGCGGTCATTGCCTCGCGGACCGCGAGGAGGTGCTCGACGATCAGCTGCTCGTCGCGGGCGCCGCTCGCGGAGAGGGTGACCTCGTCGAAGAGGTGCTGCTCGCCGTCGTCGGTCAGGTCGGAGGCGAGGGCCTCCAGGAGGTCCCGGTAGCACTTGACGAGTTCGTCGGGCTCGATGTCGGTCTGGAGGAGGAGGGTGGCGGCGGTGCCGTCGGCGCGGAGGTATCCGCGGACCTCTTCTCCCGGTTCGGCTTCGATGATCTCGGCGACCGGGGTGCCGTCGACGCAGAGCTCGCTCAGGCCGTGCTGGGGCGAAGACGGGTCGACGTGGGCGCGGAGGCTGAACGGCGACGTCGCGCGGTCGGCCGGGAGGACGAGCATGAACTCCTCGTCCTCGGAGTTCAGCCGCAGGCGCATGCCCTCGCTGTTGTTGCCGCGCAGGCCGTAGAGGTTGAGGGCGATGAGCAGGAGCTCGCTCCACTCAAGGCCGTGTCGCACTGCGAGGCGCCGCCAGCGGTGCACCGTAGACGAGATCGGCCCGGCTGAATCAGCTGGTTGTATCGGCTCTTCCATGACCAGTTCCGATCTTTCCTCTCGTCCCCACCGCGGAAACTCCACCGTACAAGAGACTTGGACGTACAGGTGGACGCGGTCCACCTCTATGCTAGGTCCGCCGGCGGACAAAAACACCCGTCGTGAGCACCGGCACGCGGCCCGAATCCGCGCGGTCGTCACTAGCCGCGCGGCAAGGTAGGCTTTGCGCGGTGTCGGACCTGTGGTTCGGCGCGAACCCGTCCCCCCGTTCGGCGATGGCCGGCGGTTGCGCAAAGGAGTCCCCCGTGGTCGACCAGGGTGTGGTCTGTTCCGTCGATCCCCATGTCAGCCGTATCGGCGCCGACGTCCTCGCGAACGGCGGCAACGCCGTTGACGCCGCGATCGCCGCCGGTGCGGCGCTGACGATCGTGGCCCCGCACCTGTGCGGGCTGGGCGGGGACCTGTTCGCACTGGTCCACGTGCCTGGGGAGAGCGCTCCGGCGTACCTGAACGCCTCGGGCCGTGCCGGATCGGGCGCCGACGCTGAGGTACTGCGGGCCGAGGGGCACCGGGCGATGCCGTTCCGGGGCGACCTGCGGTCGGCGACCGTGCCCGGTTGCGTGGACGGGTGGTTCGCGCTGCACGAGCGGTACGGGTCGCGGCCGATGGCGGAGCTGCTGGCGCCCGCGATCGAGCTGGCGTCGAAGGGCTGGCCTGCGACGGCGATGCTGGCGAAGGCCGGGAAGATCCTTGAGGGCGTCGCCGGGGCCGGGGACCTGGTGGGCCTTGAAGCCGGGGCGACGGTGACGCGCGAGCGGACCGCGGCGGCGCTGCGCGCGGCCGCTGAGGGCGGGCGCGACGGGTTCTACCTGGGGGACTTCGGGCAGGGGCTCGTGGAGATCGGGAAGGGCCTGTTCACGGAGGCGGATCTCGCTGCGGTGCAAGCGCAGTGGGAGGAGCCGATCAGCGTGGAGGCGTTCGGGCACCGGATCTGGGCCGCGGCGCCGAACTCGCAGGGGTACCTGCTGCTGCTGGCGTTGGCGATCGCCGACAAGCTCGACCTGCCGGTGGACGCGGGCGACCCGCTGTGGGCGCACTACCTCGTCGAGGCGGCGCGGCAGGCCGGGTACGACCGGCCGGAGCGGCTGTTCGACGGCGCCGACGTCGCGGACCTGCTGGCGGCCGCGGGGGAGCGGGCCGGGCGGATCAGCCCGGACGCGAAGGCCGACGTGCCGGTGCACCAGGCCGCGGGCGGCACCACGTACATGGCAGTGCTCGACGGGAACGGCATGGGCGTCTCCTACATCCAGTCGAACGCGGCCGGGTTCGGGACGTGGCTGTTCGAGCCGCGCACCGGCATCGGCCTCCAGAACCGCGGGACCGGGTTCAACCTGGAGCCGGGGCACCCGGCCGAGTACGGGCCGGGGAAGCGCCCGCCGCACACGCTCGTGCCGGCGCTCGTGACGCGCCCGGACGGCTCGCTGCGCCTGGTCGCCGGTTCGATGGGCGGCGACTCCCAGCCGCAGATCGTGTCGCAGCTGATCGCGCGGGTGCTGCACGGCGGCGAGTCCGTGGAGGCCGCGGTAGCGGCGCCGCGGTGGCGGCTGTTCCCCGGGGAGACCGGGTTCGGGACGTGGACGGGCGTGTACGAGACGGACGTGGAGTTGGAGGCCGGGAGCCCCGAGGCGTGGGCCGAGGGCCTGGGTGAACGCGGGTTCGCGGTCGCCCCGGCGGCGGCCGGGAGCGGCTTCGGGCACGCGCACCTCATCGAGATCGACGAGGCGGGACGTGTTGCGGGAGCGGCCGATCCGCGTGCGGAGACCGGGACCGTGGGGACGGCGCCGAACCGGGGCTGACCGGTTGTCGGACCCCGCCTGTACGGTCGGGGGCGATCGGTGTGGCTCTCGGAGAGGACTGGTGCAGTGCCTGAGTCGTTGCGGTTGGCGGATGCGCGGCGGATCGCCATCGCCGCGCAGTTGCGGCCGAAGGCCGCGCGTTTCAAGACCGTGCTGGAGCGGCTCGGGTGCATTCAGCTCGACACGATCTCGGCGGTGCGGCGCGCGCACGAGCTGACGCTGCTCGCGCGGGACCTCGACGTCGAGGAGGCCGTGCGGAGCCTGGACCGGCGCAAGGCGCCGATCGCGTTCGAGTACTGGGCGCACGCGATGTCGCTGCTGCCGGTCTCGGCGTGGCCGTACCTTGCGCGGCGGCGGGCGTCGTGGCGCGAGCGGTACGCCGACGACTCGCTGGCGGCCGCCGAGGCCGAGGTGCTGGCGCTGCTGCGCGAGCGCGGGGCGATCACCGTGTCGGACTTCCCTTCCGGCGCGATGCACCGCGGCCAGGGCGTCGGGAACATGGGCGACTCCTGGAACTTCCGGACCGACCACAAGCACGCCGTGGAGCGGCTGCTGTGGTTCGGGGAGGTCGCGTGCACGCACCGGATCGGGTTCAAACGCGTCTACCAGCTCGCCGAGCGCGCGATCCCCGCCGAGCACCTGTGGGACGCCGACGATGCGGAGTGCCTGCGGTACATGGTGTCCACGGCGCTGCGGAACCTCGGCGTGGGCACCACGAAGGACGTCGCGGACTACTTCCGGCTCAAGATCGCCGACACCGAGCGGGTGCTGCGCGAGCTTGAGGTCGAGGAGGTCGCCGTGGAGGGCTGGAAGGGCCGCGCGTGGATCGACCCGCAGGTGCGGCGCACCCGGGTCACCGGCGCGGAGCGGGCCGTCGCGGTGTCGATGTTCGACCAGCTGGTGTGGTTGCGCGAGCGCATGGACCGGCTGTGGGGGCACGGCTGGAAGATCGAGATCTACGTGCCCGAGCCGCAGCGCACGTTCGGGTACTACTGCCTGCCGGTGTTCGCCGGGAGCGACCTGCCGGGGCGGGTGGCGCTGCGCCGCAGCAACGGCGAGCTCGTCGTGGAGGCGGCGCAGTGGGACGACGCGCGGGCCGACCGGGAGCACCTGCACGCGGCGGTGGACCGGGCGGCCTCGTGGGTCGGGGCCGAGGTGCGGTGGAAGGCCGAGGTCCGGGGGTTCGACACCGCCTGAGTGCGGGAGGGGAGGCGCGGATGGCGGCATAGGCGGGACGCGGAGAAGCCCCGGCCTAGGGTGGCGACCGGGGCTCCTGGGGTCCGAGCCGTTGCGGCTCAAGAGGGTCGGGCCCGGCCAGTGTCGATCTGACCGGACCCTGCATTCGGTCCTACGTCGTGACGAGCGTCAGGCCCCACGCGGAGAGGGCCGGGCCGATCGGCTGGAAGTAGGTCGTGCCGCCGGAGGTACAGTTGCCGGAGCCGCCGGAGGTCATGCCCTGGGCGGAGTTGCCGGTGATGAACGAGCCGCCGGAGTCGCCGGGCTCGGCGCACACGTTGGTGCGGGTCATGCCGTAGACGCTGCCCTCGGCGTAGTTCACCGTCTGGTTGAACGCCTGGACGGTGCCGCAGTGCCAGCCGGTGGTCGAACCGGAGCGGCACACGGAGGAGCCGACGGCGGCCTGGTTGGCGTTCGCGACGTCGCGCGAGCCCGAGTACATGTTGACCTCGTCGTAGAGCGGCTCGCTGGCGCCGACCGCGACCCAGGCGCGGTCCGCGGACGGGAAGACCGAGTTGCGGAAGGTGCCCGGGGCGGCCTCGCCGCTGGTCAGCTGGTCGCCGGCCGAACCGCAGTGGCCGGCGGTCACGAAGCCGGGGGTCGAGCCCTGGCGGACCGAGAAGCCCACGGAGCAGCGCCACGAGTTCTCGACGATGTAGGCGTCGCCGCCGCGCACGAAGAACAGCTCGGGCGCCTCGGCGGCCGTGACGGAGACGAGCGACGGGTCGATGCCCGCGGCGTCCACGGCCTCGGCCGCGACGGCCTCGTCGGCCGCCTCGACCACGAGCGTGTTCTTCTCCAGGTCGACGTAGTGGCCGTAGACGCCTTCGATGTCGAGCGCGTCGAGGCCGGCGCCGGCCGCTTCGAGATCGGCGAGGGCGTGCTCGACGAGGACCGGGGTGGCCCCTTCGGCGCGCAGCTCGTTGAAGTCGGCGCGGTCGGTGGTCGCGACGAGGATCTCGTCGGCGCCCTCGGCGACCCACAGGCCGCCGTAGGAGGCGTCGAGCGAGTCCGGGACCTCGGTGAGGAGGTCCGAGGCGACGGCCTCGACGGCGAGGCGGTCGTACGCCTCGGACTCGCTGAGCCCGAAGGTGTCCGAGAGTTCGTCGATGAGCGCGGGGGAGACGTTCCCGAGGAGGTCGGCGCGGGCGTCCGCGGCCTTGGCGTCGAGGATCTCGGCCGAGGCGGGTGCCGCGCCGGCGGCGAGCGAGAGCGCGGTGGCTACGGCGCCGGCGGCCGTGACCGCAAGTGCGCGTTGGCGATTCATGTGATGCATGCCTTTCGGGTGAGGGCATCGACGGCCGACGGGGTTCGCGACCGCCATGGCAGGGCCGGGTGCGACCGCTGGTTGCGGTCTCACCCGAGGTGATGGGTGAGCCATGCCATACATGGAGATTAGAGGTAAACCGCACAAAATTAAAGATAGAAATAATTCAGTGAATATCGGGCTAAGTGGTGTTTGGTTTCAGAAATGCGAACAGACCTGTGATTTCACAGATTCGAGTCAAAAGGGGCGGCGTTCCGATCGGAACGCCGCCCCTCGCCTTGCGCCGCTACTTGAACGCGTCGGCGTGCTCGACCGCCCACTGCGCGAACGTGCGGGCCGGGCGGCCGGTGACGCGCTCGACCGTGTCGGACACGGTCTTGCCTTCCGGCGGCGTGTTCCCCAGGGCCTCAAGGAGGAACGCGATGAGGCCCTCGTGGAAGCCCTCGCCGCTCCACTTCTCGCGCGCCTCGTCCACCGTCAGCTCCACGTACTCGACCTCGCGGCCGATGGCCTCGCCGAGGGCGCGGACCTTGTCCTGCATCGTGAGGACCTCCGGGCCGGTGATGACGAGGTCGCCGCCGTCGTGCCCGCCGTCGAGGAGGACCCGCGCGGCCACGGCGCCGATGTCGGCGGGGTGGACCATCGCGCTGAGGCGGTCGCCGAAGGGCTCGCGGATGCGGCTCTCGGCCTTGATGGGCGCGGCCCACCACATGAGGGCGTTCGACATGAACTCGACGGGGTGGAGGAAGGTCGTCTCGATCGCGCTGGCGGCCAGGAGGGTCTCGAAGGGGCCGTCGGCCATGCCGCCGAGGACGGTGCAGCGGCGCACGCCCGCCGCCTCGGCGAGGGCGACGACGGCGGCTGGGTCGGGGATCGCGCCGTACTGCTCGCCCGCGAAGTTGATGAAGTGGACGGCATCGACGTCCTTGAAGGCGTCGGTGAGGGTCTCGGGCGCGGACAGGTCGCCGACGGCGGTCTCGACGCCCGCGGGGAGGACGGCCTCGGCGTTGCGGGTGAGGGCGCGGAGCTCGGCGGCGGGGTCGGCGGCGATGAGCTGCTCGACGACGTTGCGGCCGACGGTTCCGGTGGCGCCGGTGATCAGGATGCGCATGGGGACTCCTCAGGGAAAATTCTGGAACGGAATGAGTTGTTCCAAGTGTAGCAGAGCGGAATGATCCATTCCAGTAGGAGGGCCGAAGTTTCCCGAGCGGGAGCGTTGCTACTGCTCGCGGGGGTCGCCCGCGGTGACCAGGCCGGTCTCGTAGGCGCAGATGACGGCCTGGGCGCGGTCGCGGAGTTCGAGTTTGGCGAAGATCTTGCCGACGTGGGTCTTGACGGTCTGCTCGGAGACGAACAGGGACGCGGCGATCTCGGGGTTGGAGAGGCCGCGGGCGATGAGGCGCAGGACCTCCTCCTCGCGCGGGGTGAGCGCCTCCAGGCGGGAGGAGCGGCGCAGGGCCGGGCGGGCCTTGAAGCACTCCTCGATGAGGCGGCGGGTCACCGACGGGGCCAGGAGGGCGTCGCCGTCGGCGACCACGCGGACCGCGGCGATGAGGTCGCCGGGCGGGGCGTCCTTGAGGAGGAACCCGCTGGCGCCCATGCGGAGCGCCTCGTACACGTAGTCGTCGATGTCGAACGTCGTGAGCATGAGCACCCGCGGGCGCCGCTCCGGCGGGGCAGAGAGGATGCGCTTGGCCGCCTCCAGGCCGTCCATGGTCGGCATGCGCACGTCCATGAGCACGACATCGGGGCGCAGGCGGGCGGTCTCGGTGACCGCCGCGACGCCGTCGGGGGCGTCGCCGACGACCTCGATGTCCTCCTGCGCGTTCAGCAGCGCCGCGAAGCCGGCGCGGACCATGGCCTGGTCGTCGGCGATGAGCACCTTGATGGTCACGCGGACTCCTCTGCGGTCGAGCGGATCGGCAGGACCGCGCGGACGCGGAAGCCGCCTTCGGGGGTCGGGCCCGCCGCGAGCTCGCCGCCGTCGAGGGCGACGCGTTCGCGCATGCCGACCAGGCCCAGTCCGGAGCCGTCGCGGCCCGTCGGGCCGGGGCCGCCGGGCGGCGGGCCGTTCACCACCGTAACTTCCAGTGTCCCGTTCCTGGACGCGACCGAGGCTTCTACCTGCGCGCCCGGGGCGTGGCGCATCACGTTGCTCAGCGCCTCCTGGACGACGCGGAACACCGTGAGCGCCAAGGTCTCCGGGAGGTCCTCGGGGAGGTCGCCGACCACGAGGTCCACGGGCGTGCCGGTCCTCGTCACCGCCTCCGCGAGGCCGTGCAGGGCCTCGGGGCCCGGCTGCGGTTCGCGCGCGCCCGCGTCGTCCTCGGCGCGCAGCACGCCCAGGAGCCGCCGCATCTCCGCGAGCGCACCGCGGGCCTGGTCGCCGATGGAGCGGAACTCCGCCTTCGCGTCCTCGCCGAGCCCGGCGAGGCGGTACTCCGCGGTCGAGGACTGGACGGTGATCACCGACATGTGGTGCGCGACGATGTCGTGCAGCTCCCGCGCGATCCGGGCCCGCTCCTCCAGGAGGCGGCGGCGCTGGCGCTCGCCCTCGGCGACGCGCTCCTCCTCGGCGACGCGGGTGCGGCCCTGGCGCCAGATGCGCACCGTCAGGCCGACGAGGAACGCGAACGCGCCCAAGAGGAGGCCGAGCGTCAGGTTGTCGGAGGCCGGGTTCGGGTTCGCGGTGAGGACCGGCTGCGGCATGGGGTCGAGGCGCTGCGAGCTGACGCCCCAGACCGCGGCGGCGCCCGCGGCCGCGTACCCGAGCCAGCACAGGACGCCCGCCCACGCGCGCCGGTCCCGGCCGAGCGCGAACAGCACCGTCATCAGCGCGAACAGGCTCGGGACGGTCAGCGGCCACGGCTCCCACTTCGTGGTCTCCGTCCAGAGCGCGGTCGCGACGAACGAGGCCATGACCAGCATCCACGCCTCGACCGGGCGGAACCGGGCGAGGATGATCGCCGCGCCCGTCGCGATCGTGATGGGCGCGCCCACGGCGATCCCGTAGTTCGTCGCCATGAGGCCGTTCTGGATGGCGAACATCATGAGCGCGAACGGGACCGATCCGGGGCCGAAGAGCGCGAGCACGGAGGTGAAGCGCCACCGCCAGTCGCCGTCGCCGAGGGGCGCGACGGGCACCAGGTAGCTGACGACCCGGCGGACGGGATGCGGGTGCGGTGCGGTCTCGGCGGTCACGTGCACAACGGTATGCCGCCGGGGACCTGCGCGCCCTCACTCCCGGGTACGGGGTCGGCGGGCGCGTCTCACCCCTGGGGGTGAGGGCCGATTCCACGCCTCGGCTTGAGGGAAGGGGACTTCCCGGAACCTACCGTTCGCCGCATGAACCGAGACTTCTTCCGAACGCGCGCAGCCGAGGTGACCGCCATGTCGGGGATCGCCGCCTCCCAGGCGGGCTTCGCGGTGATGCATTTGACGCAGGCCCATGACGTGGACGCCGTCGCTACGCCTGTTTCGGCGTATGCCGTGACCTGGCCCGGCGTGCTACTGTTCCCGGCTTCGGTGATCGCGCTGGCCGCGACGTGCCTGATCCTCGCGATGCGCGGGGTGGGGCTGGCGCGGGAGGGCTTCGTCAGGTTCCTGCTGGGGGCGACGGCGCTGATGCTGGTGTGCGCGGCGGTGTTCCGCACGGGGACGCCGGAGTCGGGGCTGACGTGGTGGGCGCAGATCCACCGGTACTCGGCGGGGGCGGCGTTCGTGCTGCTGACGGTGGTGGCGGGAATCTGCGCGGCGCGGATGCGGCGCGCGGACGCGCCCGCGTGGGTGCGGCACGGGACGTGGTGGGCGACGGCGCTGGCGGCGCTGACGTTCCTGACCACGACGGTGAACACGTTCCTGCCGGGGGTCCTGGACGGCGGGGACTGGCGGGGGATTCCGCAGCGGGTGCTGCTGGTGGTCCTGTCGTCGCTGCTGTGGTTCCTGGTGGCGAACTCGATCCGGGCGGCGGCGCCCGCGGCGGTGGTCGAGGAGGCCGCGCCGGTGCCGGTCCTGGCCGGGGTGCGGTCGTGAGCGCCGTGCGGGCCTGGTTCGTGCGCCTGCGGATGGCGCTGGGGGGCTGCCGGTCCCGGCGCGAGGAGTTCGCGGTCTTCCACGGCGGCGAGGGGGCGGGCTCGGAGTTCGGGAGCTGGTTCTAGCGGGCGGGCCCGGCGGCGATGCCGGGCCCGCTCGGTCATGCGGCGGCCTTGACGAGTTCCGGTGCGGGCGCACCGGTCTCATTGGCGCGCTTCGGGAGGAACGCGGCGATGGCGAGCGCGGCGAGCGAGGCGCCCGCGGCGATGAGGAAGATGATCTGGAACGCGTCCTTGGACGGGACGGCGGTCCCCGCGAAGTCGACGGTGACGTGGGCGAGGACGACGCCGGCGATGGCGCTGGAGACCGAGGTGCCGATGGAGCGCATGAGGGTGTTCAGGCTGTTGGCGGCGGCGGTCTCGTGGACGGGCGTGGCGTCCATGATGAGGGCGGGCATGGCGCCGTAGGCGAGTCCCATGCCGGCGCCCATGAGGGTGGCGACGAGGACGAGCTGCCAGATCTCGGCCATGAGGAACGCGCCGAGGCCGTAGGCGAGGGCGACGACGACGGCGCCGGCCATGAGGGTGGTCTTGGGGCCCTTGGCGTTCGTGATGCGCGCGGAGACCGGCGACATGGCCATCATGACCAGGCCGGAGGGCATCATGACGAGGCCGACGGTGAGCATCGACTGCCCGAAGCCGACGCCGGTGGCCTCGGGGATCTGGAGGAGCTGGGGCAGGACCAGCGACATGGCGAGCATCGCGAAGCCGAACACGACCGAGGCGAGGTCGGTGAGGAGGACTTGGCGGCGGGCCGTGGTGCGCAGGTCCACGAGCGGCTGCGGGGTGCGCAGCTCCCATGCGCCCCAAGCGAGGAGGACGACGACCGCGCCGAGTCCGAGGCCGAGGGTGAGCGGGTCGGTCCAGCCCCAGTCGGCGCCCTTGGAGACGGCCAGGAGCAGGCCGAGGAGGCCCGCGGAGAGGCCGATCGCGCCGACGGGGTCGAACTTCCCGCCGGACTTGACGCCGGATTCGGGGACGGTGGCGGCGACGAGGAGCAGGCACAGGAGTCCGGCGGCTGAGGCGACCCAGAAGAGGACGTGCCAGTCGGCGTGGTCGGCGAGGAGCGCGGCGGCCGGGAGGCCGAGGGCGCCGCCGATGCCGAGGGAGGCGCTCATGAGGGCCATGGCCCCGGCGAGCTTGGCCTTCGGGAGCTCGTCGCGCATGATGCTGATGCCCAGGGGGATCACGCCCGCGGCGAGGCCCTGGACGGCGCGGCCGGTGATGAACGTGGCGAGGTCGGTGCTGAGCGCGGCGACGACGGAGCCCGCGGTGAGCAGTACGAGGCTGACGAGGAGCATGCGGCGCTTGCCGAACATGTCGCCGAGGCGGCCGACGACCGGGACGGCGACGGCGGAGGCGAGGAGGGTCGCGGTGACGGCCCACGAGGTGTCGCCGACCGAGGCGCCGAGGAGCTCGGGCAGTTCGGGCAGGAGCGGGATCACGAAGGTCTGCATGAGCGAGACGACGATCCCCGAGATCGCGAGGACCGCGATGATGCGGTTCGAGTGGGCGGGCGATCCGTCCGGCTCGGCGGTGTTCTGAGTCATCGGTGGTGGTTTCCATCCTGGTAGTGCATGTGACCCGAAATATTTTAAGTCAACTGCTTGACTTACTGTACTACGAGGGGTTGAATAGTGGGCAAATCGCACCGCCGCCGACGTATCGGGAGGACCACATGTCCGAGCGCACCGCCCTCCAGTACCCCATCCCCAACGACGCCGTGCTCGACCCGCCCGCCGAATGGGCCGAGCTCAGGGGCAAGTGCCCCGTCGCGCACGTGACGTTCGCCTCGGGCGACCCGGCGACCCTCCTCACCCGGTACGAGGACGTCAAGGCCACCCTCGCCGACCCGCGCTTCACCCGCACCTCCGCCGAGGGCAACAGCGCCCGCGTCAGCGAGGAGTCCGGCGGCGTCCTCGACTCCCAGATGGCGTCCGTCCTCCCGCAGCACGGCGAGGCCCACCTCGTGTGGCGCCGCACCCTCAACAAGTGGTTCACCGCCAAGCGCATGGCCGCGCTCCGCCCCGGCGTCACCGCCATGGCCGACCGCCTCGTGGACGAGATGACCGCCGCGGGCGACACCGCCGACCTCAAGGCCGCCTTCGGGTTCCCGCTGCCGGTGTGGGTGATCTGCGAGATCCTCGGCGTGCCCGAGGACGACCGCGACAAGTTCTCGTACTGGTCCGACACGCTCCTGAGCATGACCCGGTACACCCAGGACGAGATCGTCGCCGCCCAGACCGAGTTCCACGCCTACCTCGCCGGGCACGTCGCCGCCAAGCGCGCCGACCCCGGCGACGACCTCCTCTCCGAGCTCGTCACCGCCTCCGCCATGAGCGACGCCGAGATCATCGCCACCGGCCAGGGACTCCTCGTCGCCGGGCACGAGACCACCGCGAACATGATCGGCAAGATGGCCGCGATGCTCCTCGCCGACCGCACCCGCTGGGAGGCGCTCCTCGCCGACCCGAAGCTCGTCAGGTCCGCCGTCGAGGAGTCCCTGCGCATGGACGTCAACGCCGGGTTCGGCATGGTCCGCTACATCGACGAGGAGTTCGCGGTCGGCGACGCCGTCATCGAGCCCGGCACCACCGTCGTCTGCTCCATGGCCGCCGCCAACCGCGACGACGCCGCGTTCACCGACGCCGCCGCCATGGACCTCGCCCGCACCCCCAACCCCCACTTGGCCTTCGGCGCCGGAGCGCACTCCTGCCTCGGGCAGGCCCTCGCCCGCACCGAGCTCCAGGTCGCGCTCGAAGTGCTCCTGCGGCGCCTGCCGTCCCTCGAACTCGCCGTCGCGCCCGAGGACCTCCAGCGGGTGGAAGGGCTCCTGGTCGGCGGCATGGCCGCCGTCCCCGTACGGTGGCGGACATGAGCACCAGCACCAGGGCCTCGCGGGTCGCGGCGACCCGCGAGGCGATCATCGCCGCCGCCGAGCGGCTCTTCGCCGAGCAGGGCGTCGCCGCCGTCTCCAACCGCCAGATCTCCGAAGCGGCCGGGCAGGGCAACAACACCGCCGTCGGCTACCACTTCGGCACCAAGGCCGACCTCGTGCGCGCGATCATCCGCGGGCACATGGAGCACATCGAGCGGGCGCGCGTCGAGCGCCTCGACGCCATGGGCGAGGAGCCGGGCCTGCGCGAGTGGGTCGAGTGCTTCGTCATGCCCACCATGGACCACCTCGGCGCGCTCGGCGAGCGGACCTGGTTCGCGCGCTTCGCCGCCCAGGTCCTCACCGACCCGGCCATGCGCGACGTCATCGCCGCCGAGGCCATGGAGGCGCCCTCGCTGCGCCAGGTCACCGCCGGGCTCAACGCGTGCCTGCCGGACCTGCCGCCCGAGGTGCGGGCCGAACGGGACGAGATGGTCCGCCAGCTCGTCGTCATCGTCCCCGCCGCGCGCGAAGCAAGGATCGCGGGCGGCGCGCCGACCGCCAGGGACACCTGGCACGAAGCCGGCCTCGGCCTGGTCGACGCCATCGTCGGCCTGTACGGGGCCGAGTACACCGAACTGAGGGAGTTACCGCCATGAAAGTCACCGTTGACGAGGACAAGTGCTGCGGCGCAGGGTCGTGCGTGCTCGTCGCACCCGACGTGTTCGACCAGCGCGACGAGGACGGCATCGTGATCCTCCTCGAACCCGCACCGGCCCCGGAGCACCACGAGGCGGTCCGCGAGGCCGCGAGCGTGTGCCCGGCGCTGGCCATCGACGTCAGCGAGGCCGCGTGAGGGCGAGCGTCCTCATCGTGGGCGCCTCCGCGGCGGGGCTCGCCACCGCCGAGGCGCTGCGCCGCAAGGGCTTCGACGGGCGTTTGACGCTCCTCGGCGCCGAACCGCACCTGCCGTACGACCGGCCGCCGCTGTCCAAGCAGGTCCTCTCCGGGGCCTGGGAGCCCGCGCGGGCGCAGCTGCGGCCCGACGCGATGCTGTCCTCACTGGACGCCGAGTTCGCGCTCGGCGAGGCCGCCACCGGGCTCGACGTTCCGAACCGGACCGTCACGACCGAGAACGGGCGGACCGTCTCGGCGGACGCGATCGTCATCGCCACCGGCATTCGCGCCCGGACGCTGCCGGGCGCGGCGGGCCTGGGCGGTGTGCACGTGCTGCGCACCATCGAGGACGCGCTGAAGCTGAAAGGCGAACTGGCGCAGGTGCAGCGGCTCGTGGTCGTCGGGGACGGCGTACTGGGGGCCGAGATCGCCGCCACCGCTTCGTCGCTCGGACCGGACGTGGCGCTCGTGGGGCCGCAGGCCGCGCCGATGGAGATGCAGCTCGGCCCCGGCGTCGCCAAGCACCTCGCCGAGATGCACACCGAGCGCGGGGTGCGGCTGCGTCCCGGCGTGGGGGTCGCGGGCCTGGAGGAGCGCGACGGGCGCGTCACGGG
The DNA here is from genome assembly GCF_042428885.1 of Glycomyces mayteni. Lineage (NCBI taxonomy): Bacteria > Bacillati > Actinomycetota > Actinomycetes > Glycomycetales > Glycomycetaceae > Glycomyces > Glycomyces mayteni. The sequence goes on along the minus strand of NZ_JBHMBP010000006.1, from coordinate 134,094 downwards.
GGTGCGCCTCGCCACCGGGGAGGTGCTGGCCGCGGACGCGGTCGCGGTCTCGATCGGGTCGATCCCGACCACCGAGTGGCTCACCGGCAGCGGCCTGAGGATCGACAACGGCATCGTGTGCGACGCGAACTGCCTTGCCGCCGAGGGCATCTGGGCGGTCGGGGACGTCGCGCGCTGGCACCATGCGGGGCTCGGGCGCTCCTTGCGCCTGGAGAACCGCACGAACGCCACCGAGCAGGCGGCCGCGGTGGCCGCGAACATCCTCGGCGCCGACCTGCCGTACAAGCCGGTGCCGTACTTCTGGACCGACCAGTTCGACGCGAAGATCCAGGTCTACGGCCTGCCTTCGGTCGACGGGGAACTCGACGTCCTCGAAGGCGACCCGGCCGCCCGCCGCTTCGTCGCCGCGTACCGTACGGACGGCCGGATCACCGGCATCGTCGGCTGGTCCATGCCGAAGCAGGCCCGGCAGCACCGTCAGTCTCTAGTGGAGTCGTTCTCGTAGCGCCTCCGCGCCCCCGGATTCACCACGCCCTTGAGCGTCGCCGCGCTGTGCCCAGACTGCGCCTTTTACGGAAGCAGCACGGCGACTCGAACACCCGAACCGAAAGGAACGCGCGATGACCGACCAGGAGACCCCGGCCTATCCGATGGAGCGTGCCGTGAAGTGCCCCTTCGACCCGCCGCCGCAGCTCAAGTCCCTTCAGGAGGAAGGGCCGATCACCAGGGTGCGCCTGGAGGACGGCCAGACGCCGTGGCTCGTCACCGGCTACGACGACCAGCGCACCGTCCTGTCGGACCCGCGCGTCAGCTCCGACACCGCGAGCCCCGGCTACCCGAACGCGTCCGTCGCCAAGGCCTACGAGGGCGACGGCGAAGCGCCGCAGGAGGAGCGGCCGAAGATCGGGTTCATCCTCATGGACGACCCCGAGCACGCGCGCCTACGCCGCATGGTGACCGCGCCGTTCGCGATCAAGCGGTCCGAGGCGCGGCGGCCCGCGATCCAGAAGATCGTCGACGACGCGATCGACGCGATGCTGGCCGGGCCCAACCCGACCGACCTCGTGGACGCGTTCGCGCTGCCCGTGCCCTCGCTCGTCATCAGCGAACTGCTCGGCGTCCCGTACGCCGACCACGACTTCTTCCAGGAGAACAGCAAGGTCATCGTCAACCTCGACGTCGCGCCCGAGGAGCGCATGACCGGGATGCGGAACCTGACCGTGTACCTCGACGACCTGGTCGGGCAGAAGATGAAGGCGCCGGGCGACGACCTCCTGTCGGGCCTCGTCGGGCGTGTCGGCGCCGGGGAGATCACGCGCGCGGAGGCCGCGCAGATCGGGGTGCTCCTGCTCATCGCCGGGCACGAGACCACCGCGAACATGATCGCGCTGGGGACCTTGGCGCTCTTCGAGAACCCGGACCAGCTGGCGCTCCTGCGCGACAGCGACGACCCGGTGGTGGTCGCCAAGGCCGTCGAGGAGCTGCTGCGGTACCTCCACATCACCCACAACGGCCGCCGCCGGGCCGTGCTGGAGGACATGGAGGTCGGGGGCCAGGTCATGCGCGCGGGCGAGGGCGTCATCCTCCCCGGCGACATCGGCAACCGCGACCCCCGCGTCTTCCCCGACCCCGACCGCCTCGACCTCACCCGCGACGCCCGCCGCCACGTCGCCTTCGGCTTCGGCGTCCACCAATGCCTCGGCCAGTCCCTCGCCCGCGTCGAACTCCAAGTCGTCTACAGCACCTTGTACAAACGCATCCCCACCCTCGCCCTCGCCGGAGACCTGAAGGAACTCCCCTTCAAACACAACGCCGCCGTCTACGGCGTCTACGAACTCCCGGTGACCTGGTGACGCGTTAGCGGGCGCGGCGGATGACCGCCTCTGCTATGGGGAGGTAGGCGGGGTGGGGTTGGCAGGGGCGGTTGTTCGCGGCGGCGGCGTGGTGGTCGGTGAGCATGCGGTACATCAAGGCGCGCAGGGTCATCTGGGGCCAGGCTGCGAGGTGGGTCCAGTGGTCGAGGAGGGATTCGTCGGCGGCTTGCCAGCACAGGGCGTCTACGGCTGCGACGGCGGCGGCCCATGAGGTGGGGCGCCAGTAGGGCGGCCAGTCGATGATCGCGGGTGGGAGGCCCGGTTCGTAGAGGATGTTGCCGAGCAGGTCGCCGTGGGTGAGCTGGTGGGCGACCGCCACCGGGGTGCGGGCCTCGGCGAGGTCTCGGAGGGTCGGGTCGTCAGGGGTGAAGTCGAGGTTCCAGGAGTCGCGGTCGGCCAGGGTCCACCAGTCGTCGCGGGTGTCGAGGAAGTCCGGGCGGGAGACGTCGCGGATGGCCCGATGGAAGGCGGCGCCGACCTCGATCGCGTCGTTCCAGCGTTTCGGGTCGGTGCGGCCTGGCAGGAGTTGTGTGGCTTCCCAGCCTTCCGCGGTCCATTCGCCGGTGCGGGTGGGGATCGGGCGGGGAATTCGGAAGGTATCGGATTCGGGGAGGGCCGAGAGCGTCTCCGCGCGCCATTCGGCCTCGGCCGGGTTGTCCACCGGTTTGAGGACGAGCCCGCCGCTCCTCCAGGTGCGTCCCTGGCCGCCTTCGAGGAGTACGGGTTCGGCGGTGGAACCGAAGGCTTCGAGGACGGTCCGGGGCGGCTGCATGCGGTGAGCGTAGTCGGGGGCGGAAGGGGCGGGCGAGGGGTTTGTCAGCGCCAGTAGGCCATGGTGTGGAGGCGGTCTTTGGGGATTGCGAGGTGTTTGCGGGCGAAGGCGGTGAGGGCTCGGGTGGTGCGGGCTTCGCAGGTTATCCACAGGTATGTGGACGGGGTGGCGAGGGCGGGGAGGGCGGTGCGGACGGCGGTTTCGAGGGCGGTGCCGTCGCCGCGGGGGATGAGGTGGAGGTCGTGGGGGTCGCGGGTGCGGAACGGGAGATCGTCGTCGCCGGCGGTCTCGAACCAGACGGTGGCGGGAGTGTCGGGGAAGGCGTCGAGGAGGGAGTTGATCGCGGGGAGGGACGCCGGGTCGCCGACGAGGAGGAGGCGCTCGGGGAACGGGTCGGGGGTGGTGAAGGCGGTGCCGTAGACGGTGGCGGCGATGGTGTCGCCGGGGGCGGCCGTCTCGGACCAGTTGCTCGCGACGCCGTCGTGGAGGGCGAACTCGATGTCGAACGTGCCGGCCTCCGGGTCCGGGTCGACGAGGGTGTAGCCGCGCTGGTGGGGCTTGCCGTCGTGCTCGAACCAGAGGCGGACCCACATCGAGGGGTGGACGGGGAGCTCGGCAAGGAGCCCGCCGTCGGTGAACGAGAGCCGCCGGTAGCGCGGGGCGACCTGTTCGGCGCCGGTGACCGTGAACTTGAAGTCCTTGGCGCGCAGGAGTTTCAGTACCGCGCCTTCCCAGCCTTTGCCCATGCCGGTCCTCTCGAAATCAGGGGTTCTCTTCGGTTAGGTTAGACTAACCTAATTATGAGGTTCGAATGCTATCGGGATTCCTGGGGGATCCCGCACCTGCGGGCGCCCGACGCATCGGCGCTCGCCTACGCCCAGGGCTGGAACGCCGCCACGGACCGGGCCTGGCAGCTGGAGCTCCTCCGGCGGCGGGCCACCGGGACCGCCTCCGAGCTGCTGGGGAGCGAATGGGTCAACTGGGACCGACTGGTCCGGCAGGTTCAGGTCACTGCGTCGGCGCGAGCGGCCTTCGAGGCGCTTGGGTCGGAGACGCAGGAGTGGGTCTCCCGGTTTGTCGACGGTGTCAATTCCGTTGGGGCTTACGAGGGCTGGGAGGCCTGGACGCCGCTTGCCATCTGGCATGCCGAGCACCTGACGTTCGGGTCCGGGTTCCCCGCCAAGATCTGGCGCCAGCGCGTCCGCGAGACCCTCGGCGCGGAGGCTGTTTCAAGATTCGCCATGGACGGGCCCGAGCCGGTCGGGTCGAACGGGTGGCTCGTATCGGGCGCGATGACGGCGTCGGGCTCGGCAATCGTCGCCGGGGACCCGCACCGGTTCATTCAACTTCCCGGGTCTTACCAGCAGATCCGGCTCTCCTGCGATGAGTTCGACGTCCTCGGGCTCGCCATGCCCGGCATCCCCGGCATTGCGCATTTCGGTCATGCCGGTGCTGTTGCCTGGGGCATAACGAACGGCATGGCCGACACCTCCGACCTGTTCCAGGAGCAATTGCGGCGCAACGAGGACGGGTCGATTGAGGCGTTCGGGCCCGACGGCTGGGAGCCGGTGCGGGCCTCCACCGAGACGTTCTCGGTCGCCGGTGGCGACGACCAGGTCGTCACGGTGCTGGAGACCCCGCGTGGGCCGGTCGTGGAGGACGGTCCCGAGGGGGTGCTCAGCCTTCGCGGGCCGGTGACCGCCGAACCGGATCTTGGCTTCGCGGCCCTGCCGAAGCTGCTTCGGGCTCAGACCGTCGCTGATGTCGATGCCGCCCTAGACGACTGGGTCCTCCCCGTCAATGTCGTCATGGCTGCTGATGCAGATGGTGGGCTGCTGCATCGCGCCGCGGGGAGGGTGCCGAAGCGGGACTCGGAGAATCGGAAGTACCCGGTTCCCGCCTGGGACGCCCGGTACGCTTGGCGCGGCTGGGAGCCCATGCCCCGCAGAGACATCGACCGGGTCGCGACCATGGCGAACGACCGCGGGGTGGCCGCCCCGCTGGGGGTCGAGTTCTGCCAGCCGTACCGGGCCGACCGCATCCGCGAGTTGATCGGGGAGCGGACCGATTGGGCCGCAGCGGACATGGCCCGCATCCACACCGACACCCTGCTGCCCTCGGCCGGGATCGTCCTCGACCTGCTGCCCGCGCTCAAGCTCGGCCCCGAAGGCCGCGCCCTCCGGGAGCGGCTGCTGCTGTGGGACCGGCGGATGGACGCCGAGAGCGTCGAGGCCGCCGCGTTCGCGAGCGTGAGCGGCGCGTTCGTGGAGCGGCTCGCCGAGCTGCCGGTGTTCGCGCCGCTCACCGAGCCGACGGGGTATTCACCGTTCTTCGCCGGGTGGCTGGCGCTGCTGCCGCGCATCGCGTACGCGCTGGAGCACGTGCTCGCCAGCGGCCTCGTGGGCGACGAGGAGCGCGACGCGGCGCTGGCCGCCGCCGTGGAGGCGACGGCCGCGCGCGAGCAGGTCGCGTGGGGTGAGGTGCACCGGCTCGCGCCGTGGCACGATGCGGCGGAAGGCGACGACGCGGTCGAGCCGTTCGACGGCATGGCGGGGGACGCCGACTGCGTGCTCTCCACGGCGGGTGGTCTCGGTGCGAGTGAGGACTTCCTGCGCGGGCCCGCCGCGAGGTGGGTGTGGGACCTCGCGGACCGGGGGAGCAGCCGGTGGATCGTCCCCTTCGGAGCGGCGGGCGCGCCCGGGCCGCACCAGCGGGACCAGTTCCCGCTGTGGAAGCGCGGGGAGCTGGCGCGGATCGAGACCGATTGGCATGAGCTGCGGCTGGAGCACCGGATGATCGACCGCCCGGCCGTGTTCGAGGAGCGGGTGGAGGGGTTCGGGCGCATCGCGATCGTGCCCGTGCGGCCCGCCGAGGACCTCGACCTGATCTACGGGTGGGTGACCGAGGAGCGCGCGCGGTTCTGGGGGATGACCGGGCACTCCAAGGACCATGTGCTTGAGATCTACGAGTACCTGGACTCGCTCGACACGCACCATGCGTTCCTGGTGCTCCAGGACCGGACGCCGATCGCCCTGTTCCAGACGTACGAGCCCGAGGCCGATCCGGTGGGTGAGTGCTACGAGGTCGAGCCCGGCGACATCGGGGCGCACCTGCTGGTGGCCGGGGCGAACGGGCGGGCCCGGCCCGGGTTCACCGGGCGGCTCATGGGGGTGCTCGCGATGTACCTGTTCGCCGATCCGGCCCACCAGAGGGTCGTCGTGGAGCCGGACGCGAGGAACGCGCAGGCCGCGGCCCGCATGCGCCGCACCGGTTTCACGCTCGGTCCGCAGATCGAGCTGGGGGACAAGCGGGCGCAGCTGGCGTTCATCCGCCGCGAGGACGCGCCCTGCCGCTTGCAGTGAGGCGTGAGCGGCGGCCCCAACCCCAGGGCCGCCGCTCGCGGTTCAGCGGTGGTGCGGCTCAGGTTCCGATACCGGGCTGCGGGCCGCTGAACCGGCTCAGGAGGGCCGGCACCGCGCGGGCGGGGTCGAGCCGGTAGTCGTAGAAGTCGCGCGGGTCGAAGCCCTCGCCCTGCTCGGTGATCAGGCCCTCGTCCCAGGTGCAGTCCACGGTGATGTTCCCGCGCTGGACTAGTTCGCCGTCGATCGTGTAGTACGGGTTGTGGACCCGCTCGAAGAAGCTGTTCTCGATGACGCCGTTGGAGAAGCCGCGCACGTAGTTCCCGTACGCGCTGACGTCCTGCAAGTGGTTGTTGTACATGTGCAGGTTCGCGATGTTGTCGGCGCTGGGGTTGCGCTGCACGGTGTCTCGGAACCAGTTGTGGTGGATGGTCATCTGCGCGGTGACGTTCGGGGTCCAGCCGATGCCGAACGTCTTGTTGTTCTCGTGCAGGCGGTTCCACGAGACGGTGAGGAACGTGGTGTCCTTGCGGGAGTCGATGAGCCCGTCGTTCATGCGGGTCAGGGTGTTGTGGTCGATCCAGACGTGGTCGGCGGTGTCCATCTGGATCGCGTCGAAGTCGAACTCCTTGTCGTCCGGGTCGTCCTCGGGCATGAGGGTGTCGCGGATCGTCAGGTTCCTGATGATGACATTGTGGACGCCCGCGGCGAGGAAGAAGCCGCCGCCGACGATCTGGCCGCGGGTGCCGACGCCGACGATCGTCTTGTTCGAGGCCACGCGGATCTCGGTGCCGCGCGGGGCGATGTCGATCGCGGCGGCGACGCGGATGACGTACGGCTCTGCGGCCGTGGCGTACCCGTTCAGGTCCTCCTGCGTGGTGACCGTGACGACCGCGCCTCCCGCGCCGCCGGTGGTCGGGCCGCGGCCGAGGCCGGGGAGGGACGCGAAGCCGTCGGCGCGGTCGGACCAGGGGCGTCCGGCGGCCTCCGCAGCGGCGGGGACGCCCGCGGCGAAGGCGCCCGCCACAGCGGCTGCGCCGAGCGTCCGGCGGGTCATTCTCGTTGTCTTCCAGGGGTTCACGCGAGGCTCCTTCGACTCGGGGAGGGCGGCGTCAGGGAGCAGTCTAAGCAGGTGGATCGATTAGGGTCAATGGATTGCCCTAATCTCGGACCAATTTTTTTCATGACTTGACATAACCTCGTCCCCGGTCGTAACCTGAGCGCCCAACCATCGAGTCCGATCGATACGCCGGGCCCCGGGCCCGCGTGAAGGGACCGCAAGCGTGACCACAGCACAACCCCCCTCCACCCCTCGGCGGCCGGTCAGCCGCCGCAACCTCATGAAGGCCGGCGGCCTCGGCCTCGCCGCGGCCCCCGCGCTCGCCGCCTGCGGCCGCGGCTTCGGCGGCGGCGGAGACGACGACTCCGGCGACGGCGTCACCCTCAACATGGTCTGGTGGGGCGACGCCACCCGGGCCGAGAAGACCCAGGCCGCCCTCGACGCCTTCACGGAGCAGAACGAAGGCGTCACGATCGAGGTCGAGTACCAGGACTCCGGCCCCTACCAGGACAAGCTCGCCACCCGCTTCGCCGCGGGCGACCCGCCCGACCTCATGGCCATGCGCATGGACTCGCTCCGCGAGTACGCCGACCGCGGCGCCCTCCTCGACCTCGCCGAGTACGCCGGGGACCTCGACCTCAGCGGCCTCAGCGACAACGCCGCGACCATCGCCGAAGTCGGCGACAGCACCTACGGCGTCCCCGCCGGGCTCAACACCATCGGCTTCGTCGTCAGGAAGGACTTCGCCGACCAGTACGGCGTCGCCGTCCCCGACGGCGACACGTGGTCCTGGGAAGACCTGGCCGCCTTCGCGAAAGCGATCACCGACGCCAGCGGCGGCGAGGTCTACGGCACCGGCTTCGAGGCCCAGACCCTCGCGAACATCCTCGTCTTCACCCGCCAGCGGGGCGAGGACTTCTTCACCGACGACGACCGGCTCGGCGTCACCGCCGCCACCGTCCAGGCCTGGTTCGAGCTCATCGACGGCATGCGCGCCGACGGCGGGTTCCCGCCCGCCGGGTTCTTCGAGAACATCGGCGGCTCCGCCGACCAGTCCTACATCGCGCAGGGCAAGCTCGCCTCGCAGATCATCCCCACCAACAATTTCCTCGGCTACAACGAGGCGTGCGGCGGGACGCTCGAACTGCTGCGCATCCCCGGCGAGACGCAGGGCGCGCGGCGCGGCCAGTCCATCGACTGCCCCCACCTGTGGTCCGTCGCGTCCGCCTCGAAGCACCCGGAGACCGCGCTGAAGCTCCTGGACTTCCTCCTCAACGACCCGGCCGCGTCCCTCGCGACCGGCACCACCCGCGGCGTCCCCGCGAACTCCGAAGTGGCCGAGGAGATCAAGCCCTCCCTGGAGCCGGACGACCAGCTCGCCACCGACTACCTCATCGCCCTCCAGGGCGAGGACCTGCCGCGCTCGCTGCTGTACCCGCCGGGCGGGTCCGCCGTGTTCGACTTCCTCGACGCGCTCGCGGTCGAGGTCGAGTTCGGGCGCGTCAGCCCGGCCGACGCCGCCGCGCAATTCATCGAGCAGGCCGAAGGGGCCATCGCAGGGTGAGCACCGAGACCGCCGTCATGCCGGAGGCGGACGTCCCGCCGGCCCCGGAAGGAGGGCGCCCGTCCGCAGGGCGCTCCCGGGGCCGGCGGGCGCGTAAGGACCGCGCCGGCTACCTGTTCCTGCTCCCGTGGTTCATCGGGATGCTGTTCACCGTGGTGCCGTTCTTCGCCTCGCTGTACCTGGCGTTCACGGACTACAACCTCCTCAACGATCCGAAGTGGATCGGCTTCGCGAACTTCACCGCGATGTTCCGCGACCCGGTGCTGCTCAAGTCGTTGCAGGTCACGTTCGTCTACACGTTCGTGTCGGTGCCGCTGTCGCTCGCGGCCGCGCTGGGCGTGGCGATGATCCTGAACAAGGGCATCCGGGCGCTCCCGGTGTACCGGGCCGTGTTCTACCTGCCCTCGCTCCTCGGCGCGAGCGTCGCGGTGGTCCTGCTGTGGCGCTACGTCTTCGGACTCGATGGGATCGTGAACGCGTTCCTCGGCTGGTTCGGGGTCCCCGCGATCGCGTGGACCTCCGACCCCGACTACGCGCTGACGACGCTGATCATCCTGCACATCTGGACGTTCGGCTCGCCCATGGTGATCTTCCTGGCGGGCCTGCGGCAGATCCCGGTCATGTACTACGAGGCCGCGGCGGTCGACGGGGCGTCGCGCTGGCGCCGGTTCCGCTCGATCACCCTGCCGCTCCTGAGCCCGATCATCTTCTTCAACCTGATCCAGTCGCTCATCGCGTCGTTCCAGACGTTCACGCAGGGCTTCGTGATGAACGACGGCGGCGGGGGGCCGGCGAACTCCACATTGTTCTACAACCTGTACCTGTACCAGCAGGGCTTCAACCAGTTCCACATGGGCTACGCCTCGGCGATGGCCTGGACCCTGCTGGTCATCATCGCCGCGTTCACCGCCCTGACGTTCTTCTCCGCGAAGTACTGGGTCAACTACGACAACTGAGGCCGCATAGATGTCAACGACCTTGCAAACGCCGAAGGCCCGGCCCGACGACGACGCGCTGATCGAGCGGTACGGTTCGAGCCGCAAGAGCCGCTTCGCCAGGCACCTCGCGCTGTGCCTGATCGGCCTGTTCATGATGTACCCGCTGCTGTGGCTGGTGTCGAGCTCGCTCAAGCCGAACGGGCTGATCTTCTCGGACCTGTCGCTGTGGCCGGCCGAGTGGAGCCCGCAGAACTACTCGGACGGCTGGACGGCCCTGGAGTGGGACTTCGGGGTGTACTTCTCGAACTCGATCATCATCGTGGTGCTCAGCATCGTGGGCAACCTGTTCTCGTGCTCCCTTGCGGCGTACGGGTTCGCGCGGCTGAACTTCACGGGGCGCAAGCTCTTCTTCGCGCTCATGCTCGGGACGATGATGCTCCCGGGGCACGTGCTGCTCATCCCGCAGTACATCCTGTTCGCGAAGCTCGGCTGGCTCAACACGTACTACCCGCTGCTGGTGCCGAACTTCCTGGCCACCAACGCGTTCTACATCTTCCTGATGGTGCAGTTCATGCGCCAGCTCCCGCAGGAGCTCGACGACGCGGCCCGGATCGACGGCTGCGGGCCGTTCCGCACGTTCTGGAGCATCATCCTGCCGCTGTGCCGCCCGGCGTTCGCCACCACCGCGATCTTCACGTTCATCTCGGTGTGGAACGAGTTCTTCGGGCCGCTGCTGTACCTGACCGACCCGGAGCTGTACACGGTGCCGCTGGCGCTGCGGCAGTTCGTGGACTCGGAAGGGCAGTCGCAGTGGGGGCAGATGTTCGCGATGTCGGTGCTGTCGCTCGCGCCGATCATCGGCTTCTTCATCGCCGGACAGAAGTACCTGGTCAAGGGCATCGCCACGACCGGGCTCAAATAGAGGGAACGCCTTGACGAATCCGCTCCACGCCGACGCCCGCGCAGGCGTGAATCCGATATGGACCGCCGACCTCGGCGACGGCACGTACCGCAACCCGGTCCTCAACGCGGACTGGTCCGATCCGGACGCGATCCGGGTCGGCGACGACTTCTACCTGACCGCCTCCAGTTTCCACCGCGTGCCGGGCCTGCCGGTCCTGCACAGCCGCGACCTCGTGAACTGGACGATCATCGGGCACGCGCTCACGAGGCTCGTGCCCGAGGAGGACTTCCGCACCCCGCAGCGCGGCGGCGGCGTCTGGGCCCCGGCCCTGCGCCACCACGCGGGCCGGTTCTGGATCGTGTACCCGGACCCGGACCGCGGTCTGTTCGTGACGAGCGCCGAGGACCCGGCGGGGCCTTGGTCGGAGCCGCTGCTGCTGAAGGGCGGCAAGGGGCTCATCGACCCGTGCCCGCTGTGGGACGAGGACGGTTCGGCGTACCTGGTGCACGGCTGGGCGAAAAGCCGGGCGGGGATCAACAACCGGTTGACCGTGCACCGCATGAGCAGTGATGCGACCGAGCTGCTCGATGAGGGTGTGGTCGTGATCGACGGCGACGCGCTGGACGGGTACCGGACGCTCGAAGGGCCGAAGTTCTACAAGCGCGACGGCTGGTACTGGATCTTCGCTCCGGCGGGCGGGGTCGCGGAGGGCTGGCAGTCGGCGTTCCGGTCCCGGGATCCGTTGGGGCCGTACGAGGACCGGATCGTGCTCGCGCAGGGTTCGACGGCGGTGAACGGGCCGCACCAGGGCGCTTGGGTCGATACGCGGGAGGGGGCGGACTGGTTCCTGCACTTCCAGGACAAAGGCTTTCTGGGGCGGGTGGTCCATCTTCAGCCGATGCGCTGGGATGAGGACGGCTGGCCGGTGATCGGCGACGGCGGCGAGCCGGTGCTCTCGGGAGAGAAGCCGATCCAGGGCGAGCCGGTGGCCGCGCCGGCTGCGGACGACGACTTCGCCGACGGGATCGGGCTCCAGTGGTCGTGGCAGGCGAACCCGGGTAAGGGGTGGATCGGCGGCGGCGGCGGCGACGACGACGGCGACGCGGTGCTGCGGTTGAACTGCGTGCCGGGACCGGTTGATCTGCGGTTCCTGCCGAACCTGCTGGGGCAGTTGCTGCCCTCGGACGACTTCCGGGCCGAGGTCGCGGTGTCGCTCGACGGCGCGGCGCCCGGCGACCGGGCCGGGCTCGCGATCGTGGGGGACACCTATGCGTGGATCGGGCTGGAGCGCAACGAGAACGGGACGCTCCTCGTACACCGCACCGCGGAGGACGGGGTCGAGACCGACGCGGTCGAACCGGTCGCGGTCGACGGCGCGGTGACGGTGTCGGTCGAGGTCGAGCCCGGCGGGCTGTGCCGGTTCGCGGCCGCGAACGGCGACGGGAGACGACCGGCGGCCGTCGGCGAACCGTTCCAGGCCACCGAAGGTCGCTGGGTCGGGGCCGCGCTCGGGCTGTTCGCGAGCGGCCGCACCGGAGGCGACGCCGCTTCAGCGGCAGGCGTCGGCGGCACCGGGACTCCCGGCACCGCCCCGGCCCGCGCCGCCACGCGCGGTGTCGAACCGGGAGCGGTCGAGGCGGTCGGTTCCGCCGCGTTCGGGCCGTTCATCGTCGGGGCGCGGTCGGGTGACCATGGATGACCAGGTCACGTATGTTCAGACGCATCCGTTGAGCCTCGGTGGGGCGACGGTGGCGGAGTACGTGTGGCATCCGCATCTGCCAAGCCTGTTGTCACCGCGGCCGTACCTGCATCCGGTGCGGACGCTCGCCGGGGTCGAGGTGACCGAGGCGATGCCCGTGGACCACCTGCACCATCTCGGAGCCAGCGTCGCCGTGCCCGACGTCGGCGGCGTCAACTTCTGGGGCGGGCGGACCTACGTGCGCGGCAAGGGATCGGTGCCGCTCCCGAACCACGGGGTGCAGCGGCACCACCGGTGGGAGGCGCGGACCGACGCGGTGATCGCGCATGAGCTGCGGTGGGTCGGGCCCGATGGGGCGACGGTGCTGCGGGAGCGGCGGCGGATCGCCGCGAGGCCGCTCGACGACCGGGCGTGGGCGCTCGACTTCCGGTACGCGCTGCACAGCGCCGCGGCCGGGCCGCTGGAGTTCTCTAGTCCGGGGGCGAAGGGGCGCGAGGGGGCCGGATACGGGGGGTTCTTCTGGCGGGCGCGGCGCGGGCTGCGGAGCGTGCGGATCCTCGGACCCGGGGCCGAGGGGGCGGCGCGGCTGCACGGGTCGCGCGGGAGGTGGGTCGCGTTGAGCGCCAGCGCGCCCGATCCGTGGACGCTGGTGTTCGTTGACGTTGCGGCCCAGGGCGACCCGTGGTTCGTGCGCGGGGACGACTATGTGGGGGTCGGGGCGTCCCTGGCCTGGGCGGAGGCGTTCTCGGTGGCGCCGGGGGAGGGACCGCGGCGTCGTATCATCACGGTAGTCGCGGACGGCGCGCTCGGGCCTCGGGAGGCCGAGGAGCTGGCGGCGGCGGTGTCCGCGGCCCCGGCGGAGCCCGGCCATGGATCGTAGATCCTATAGGATATCGGATTCGGGGGCCGGTATCGTACGGTCGGGACAGGCCGTTCTCTTGGGAGGCGCAATGGAGCACTCCGGCACGACGGGCTCGGTGGTCGCCGAGCGGCCCGACGCGCTCGCGCTGCACGTGGACGGGCGCGAGGTCGCCAGCTACGTGTGGAGCTCGCGCCTGCCCGCTTCGACCGCGCCCCGCCCGTACCTGCACCCCGTGCGCACTCTCACGGGCACCGTCGTCACCGACGCGCGGCCCCACTCGCACACGCACCAGCTCGGCATCAGCATCGCCGCGCCCGACATCGGCGGCCGCAACTTCTGGGGCGGACGCACCTTCGTCCCCGGGCACGGTCCCGCCTGGCTCGACGACCACGGCGCGCAGCAGCACCGCCGCTGGCTGCGGCACACCGAGTCCGAACTCGCGCACACCCTCAACTGGGTCGACCGCGACGGCGCCGAACTGCTCTACGAGCGCCGCGAGATCGCCTGCAACCCCCTCTCTCCCGGAGCCTGGACGCTCTCGGTCCGGACAAAGCTAGCCAACGCCACCGACAGTCCCCTCCAGATCCGCAGCCCCGCGGCCCTCGGCCGCGTCGGCGCCGGGTACGGCGGGTTCTTCTGGCGCGGGCCCTCGCGGTCCGAGCGGGTCCGCGTGCTCAGCCCCGCCGGGGACGGCGAGCGCGCCGTCAACGGCACCACCGCCGAATGGGTCGCCGTGTCCGGTGCGGGCCAAGGCGAATGGACCGTCGTGTTCGCGCCCGCCGACGCCGTCACCGCTGCCGACCGGTGGTTCGTGCGCTCCCGCGACTACCTCGGCGTGGGCTCCTCGCTCACCTGGGACCGTCCACTGGTGCTGGAGCCGGGCGGCGCCATCGCACGGCATATCCTCGCTGTCGTGGCGGACGGCACCCTCGACTCAGACGCGGCCGGCGCGCTGGCCGCGGCGGCGCGGTCCGCGCCGTGACCGGCGACCCCGCGCGCCAGGAGCGCCTCCGCGAACTCAATCTGGGCCTGGTGTTCCGCGAGGTCCTCGCCGCCGACGCCCCGCTCTCCCGCACCGAGCTGGCCGCGGCCACCGGCCTGACTCGGCCCACGATCACCCGGATCGTGGAGGAGCTGCTCGCCGGGCGGCTCGTCACCGAGACCGGCACCAACCCCGACGGCCGCGCCGGGCGGCCCCGCGTCGGACTCACTTTGTCGCGCACCGGGCCCGCGGGCCTGGGCCTCGACATCCGCTCCGACGGGCTCGCCGCGTGCGTCGTGGACCTGGCCGGGCGGGTGCGGCACCTCGCGTTCGCGCCGCTCACCGACACCGACGCGCCCGCGGTCCTCGACCGCTTGGGCCGCATGGCCGCCGAAGCGGTGACGGCCGCCGCCGCGGAGGACCTGACGGTGGTCACCGCGACGCTCGCCGTCCCGGGCCCCGTGGACGGCGGGATCGTGCGCACCGCGCCCGCGCTGGGCTGGCGCGACGTGCCCGCCGCCGAACTCCTCGACGCCGCGCTTGAGGGCCTGGGCCTCGCGACCGCCGTCGACTCGGAGGCGAACCTCGCCGCGCGCGGGGAGCTCCACGCGACCGGCGCCGACCGGACCCTCACTCACTTCGTCTACGTCTCAGGGGGACTCGACATCGGCGCGGGGCTCGTCATGGACGGGCGGCTTCTGCGCGGGGCCCGCGGGTGGGGCGGCGAACTCGGGCACGTCACCGTCGACCCGGAGGGGAAGCCGTGCCGGTGCGGGTCGCGCGGGTGCCTCCAGACCTATGCGAGCCTGCCCGCGCTGCTCGGCGGCGAGGCCGTCCCGGCCGGGGCCAGCCCCGAGTCGGTGATCCTCGGCCGCGCCGACGCGGGCCGCCCGGAGACCCTCGCGGCCCTGGAGACGGCCGCGAGCGCCCTCGGGGTCGCGCTCGCGAACGTGTGCAACCTGCTCGGGGTGGACACGGTGTTCCTCGGCGGGAGCTTCGCGCTCATGGACTCGTGGCTGTCGGCGGGCGTGCAGGCGGAGCTGTCGCAGCGGGTCCTGTTCGCGGACTGGGCGCCGGTCACGGTGCGGCCCGCGACGATCGGCCCCGACGCCGCCGCGATCGGCGCGGCCCTCGCCGTCGTCGACCGCATCAGCGCCGACCCGTCCGCCTGGCTGGCAGCGAATCGGTAGGCGGGCGCCGTACTACGGGCGGACGCCCGCGAAGGGCCCTTCCAGCGCGGCCCACTGGAGGAGCAGCACCGTCTTCGCGTCGGCGATCTCGCCGGTGCGGACCATGCTGAGGGCCTTGGTGAACGGGAGCTCCACGACGGCGATGTCCTCGCCTTCCTCGGCGACGCCCGCGCGGTCGGCGAGCGGAGCGGAGCCGTCGTACGGGGCCGCGAAGCAGTGGAGGCGCTCGGTCACCGAGCCCGGGGACATGTACGGCGCGAACACGCGCTGCGGCGATCCGATGGCGAGGCCGGTCTCCTCGGCGGCCTCGCGGCGGATGGCCTCCTCGGGCGCGTCGCCGTCGAGCAGGCCCGCCGGGACTTCGAGGAGCATCCCGTCGGGGTGCCCGTTGACGTACGCGGGCAGGCGGAACTGGCGCGTCAGGACGACCGTGCCGTGGTCGGCGTCGTAGAGGAGGACCGCCGCGCCGTCGCCGCGGTCGTAGGTCTCGCGCTGCTGCCGGGACCAGGTACCGTCGGGGCCGCGGTAGTCGAACGTGGTCTTGCGCAGCACGTACCAGTCGCTGGAGAGCAGCTCGACGTCGCGGATGCGCACGTCGGGGTTGCCGTCCAGGCCCCGTCCCTGCCGGTCGAGCCCGGTGCGGCCGCGGCGGTCCGGGGTGTCGATCCCTGCGGTCATCGCGAAGCCTCCTTTCGATCATGTGTGAATCTGTTCGATTTTGATGATACTTCGCGGGTTCCCGGGTCGCGCACGCCATGGTAGTGTCCGGTACATACCGACCAGACGGTTTGGAGTCGTGCATGCAGAGGTTCGCGGGCAGAGTCGCCCTCATCACCGGTGCGAGCAGGGGGATCGGCTTCGCCGTCGCCCGGCGGCTCGTGGACGAGGGCGCGTCGGTCGTCGTCACCGGCCGCGACGAGGAGGCCCTCAAGGCCGCCGTCGCCGAACTCGGCGACGAGCGCGCCGCCGGGGTCCCCGGGAAGGCCGACGACGGGGAGCACCAGGCCGCGGCCGTCGCCCACGCCGTCGAGCGGTTCGGCGGCCTCGACCACCTCGTCAACAACGCCGGGATCAACCCCGCCTACGGACCCCTCACCGGCATCGACCTCGACGCCGCCCGGAAGATCCTGGAGGTCAACGTGATCGCCGCGCTCGCGTGGACCAGCGTGGCCCTCAAAGCGGGGCGGCTGAAGTCGGTCGTGAACATGGCCTCGATCGCGGGCACCGCCGCCAGCCCCGGCATCGGCTTCTACGGGGTCTCCAAGGCCGCGTTGATCAACCAGACCCAGCAGCTCGCCGAGGAGCTCGCGCCCGCCGTGCGCGTCAACGCGCTCGCGCCCGCGGTCGTCAAGTCCCGCTTCTCGAAAGCGCTCTACGAGGGCCGCGAGGCCGAGGCCGCCGCCGCGTACCCGCTGGCGCGGCTCGGGGAGCCCGAGGACGTCGCCGGGCCGGCCGCGTTCCTGCTCTCCGACGACGCCGCGTGGGTCACCGGCCAGACGATCCTCGTGGACGGCGGTGCCAGCGCCCGCCTCACCTGGTGAAGGATGGAGCCATGAAGACGAAGAACGTCGCCGACGAGGTGCTCCGCGCGGCCCTCGAACTGTTCGCCGAGCAGGGGTACGCCAACACCAGCGTCCAGCAGATCGTGCAGGCCGCGGGCGTCACCAAGGGCGCCATGTACCACTACTTCACGTCCAAGGACGACCTGCTCTTCGCGATCTACGAGCGCATCCTGACCCTCCAGAAGCGGCGCCTCGACGAGATCACCGCCGCGGGCGGGGAGACCGAGGAGGTGCTGCGCGCGGTGTGCGAGGACGTGGTGGTGACCTCGATCGACTTCCTGTCCGAGGGCACGGTGTTCTTCCGCAGCCAGCACATGCTCACGCCCGAGCGGCAGGCGGAGGTCACGCGCCGCAGGCGCGAGTACCACGACAAGTTCGCCGAGCTGATCGTGCGCGGGCAGGAGGAGAAGCGGT
The DNA here is from genome assembly GCF_042428885.1 of Glycomyces mayteni. NCBI lineage: Bacteria > Bacillati > Actinomycetota > Actinomycetes > Glycomycetales > Glycomycetaceae > Glycomyces > Glycomyces mayteni. Next base: position 116,914 of record NZ_JBHMBP010000006.1, on the reverse strand, counting down.
TCCGCGACGACGTGCCCGTCTCCGTGCTCATCGCGCACTTCTTCTCCGACATCCACTACCTGTCGACCTGGTACTCCCACGACGGGCCCGAGAACGAGGCCGAGCTGGCCGCGCAGATCACCGAGCTGTTCCTGCGGAGCCTGCGGAGGGCCGATGGCTGAGACGATGCGCGCGTGGCGGATCGCCGCCTACGGCGAGCCCGCCGAGGTCATGGCCGTCGCCGAGGTTCCCGTGCCGGAGCCGGGGCCGGGCGAGGTCCTGGTGCGCGTTCGCGCCGTGGCCGTGAACTTCCCGGACGTGCTGCTCGCCCGCGGGCAGTACCAGGAGCGGCCGCCGCTGCCGTTCACGCCCGGCATCGAGCTGTGCGGCGAGGTCGCCGCGCTCGGGCCCGGCGCGGCGCGGTTCGCGGTGGGGCAGCGGGTGGTCGCGACCGCGATCGGCGTCATGGCCGAGTACGCGGCGGTCCCGGAGGCGTCCGTCCACGATGCACCCGAGACGCTGGACGACGCGGCCGCCGCGGCGTTCCTCATCGCGTACCAGACCGCCTGGTTCGGGCTCCACCGGCGGGCCCGGCTCCGGGCCGGTGAGCGGCTCCTCGTCCACGCCGCCGCCGGAGGCGTCGGCACCGCGGCCTGCCAGCTCGGCGCGGCGGCCGGGGCCGAGGTGACCGGGATCGTGGGCTCCGAAGCCAAAGCGCCCGTTGCCGAAGCGTCGGGGGCGTCCCGGGTGCTGCTGCGCGGCGACGACTGGATCGGCGCCGTCAAGGGCGACGGGGGAGCTGACGTGGTGTTCGACCCGGTCGGCGGCGCCGCGTTCACCGGCTCGACGAAGGCCGTGAACTTCGAGGGCCGGATCGTCGTGGTCGGCTTCGCCTCCGGGGAGGTCCCGCCCGTGCGCGCCGACCACGCCCTGGTCAAGAACTACAGCGTGCTCGGCCTCCACTGGGCCCTGTACCAGCGCCGCCGCCCCGACCTCGTGGCCGAGGCGCACGCGGCGCTGACCCGCCTCGCCGCCGAGGGCGCGGTGCGGCCCGTCGTCGCCGCCGCGGTGCCCTTCGCCGATGCGGCGCAGGCGGTCCAGCGGCTCGCCGACGGCGGGACCACCGGGCGGCTCGTGGTGGCGGTGGGGAAGTGAACGGCCTGGCCGGGCGCACCGCGATCGTCACCGGCGGCGCCCGCGGCATCGGCGAGGCGTACGTGCGGGCCCTCCATGCCGAGGGCGTGCGCGTCGTCATCGCGGATGTGCTTGCGGACCAGGGGAAGGCGCTGGCCGGGGAGCTGGACGGGGCGCGGTTCGCCGCGCTCGACGTGGCGGACGAGGCGGCCTGGGACGCGGTGGTGGCCGAGACCATGGACGCGTTCGGCGCGGTGGACGTGCTGGTCAACAACGCCGGGATCGCCAACGCCGCCCCGATCGAGCACTTCACGCTGGAGAAGTGGAACGCGGTCCTGGCCGTGAACCTGACGGGCACGTTCCTCGGGTGCCGCGCCGTGGTGCCCGCCATGAAGGCCGCCGGGCGCGGGTCCATCGTCAATGTGTCCTCAGTGGAGGGTCTGCGCGGTTCCGAACGGCTGCACGGGTACACGGCTGCGAAGTTCGGGGTCCGCGGGCTCACCAAGTCCCTCGCCGTGGAGCTGGGCCCGGCCGGCATCCGCGTCAACTCGATCCACCCCGGGTTCATCCGGACCGACATGACGGTGCGCATCGACCCCGACCGGCTCCAGATCCCGCTCGGTCGCCCCGGCGCGCCCGGCGACCTCGCGGGGGCCGTGGTCTTCCTCGCCGGGGACGCCTCCGCGTACCTGACGGGCGCGGAGATCGTCGTGGACGGCGGCATGACCACAGGCATCCCCCACTCCTGAGCTGCCACGACACCTGCAACATATCGAAATGGATTCACTGTCCTCACCACATACCGTCCGGTCGGTATCTGAGGTATGGTGAGACCACCCCGACCCGAAGAGGTGCGAGCATGACCACCCCCTCCCCGCCCCGACTCGCAGTGCGCGGCCTCGAAGTGGCCTTCGGCGGCCTCACCGCCCTCGACGGCGTCGACTTCGACGTCCACCCCGGCGAGACCGTCGCCCTCATCGGCCCCAACGGCGCCGGGAAGACCACCGTCTTCAACGCGGTCTGCGGACTCGTCAAGCCCCGCAAGGGGACCGTTCGGATCGACGGCCGCCCCGCCCCCGCCAAGACCACGCGCCTCCTCGCCGCGGGCGTCGCCCGCACGCTCCAGGGGCTCGGCCTGTTCGACCGGCTCACCGTCCTCGACAACGTGCGCGTCCCGCTGGTGGCCCTGCGCGACCCCGACGCCGACGCGAAGGCCCGCAGCACGATCGAAGACCTCGGCCTCACCGGTCTCGCCCACCGCCCCGCGGGCGCGCTGCCCTACCCCGACCGCAAGCGCACCGCCCTCGCGCGGGCCCTCGCCACCGGCCCCGCGCTCCTGCTGCTGGACGAGCCCGCGGGCGGCCTCGGGCCCGGCGACATCGAGGACCTCGCCGAGGTCCTCGACGGCCTGCGCTGCGCGATCCTCCTGGTGGAGCACCACGTCGACTTCGTCATGGCGACCGCCGACCGCATCGTCGTGCTCGACTTCGGCCGTGTGATCGCCGCAGGGACCCCCGACGAGGTCCGAAACGATCCGGCCGTCGAAGCCGCCTACCTCGGCGTCGAGGCCGCCGTATGAGCGCCCTCGCCTGCGAGGGCCTCACCGTCGGGTACGGCGACGGCGCGCCCGTCATCGACGCCCTGCACCTCGACATCGCCGAGGGCGCGGTCACGGCCCTCCTCGGCGCCAACGGCGCGGGGAAGACCACGCTCCTGCGCGCCCTCACCGGACTCGTGCCGCTGCGCGCGGGGCGGATCGGGCTCGGCGGGCGCGACCTGACATCGATGTCCACTGAGGACCGAATGCGGGCCGGGCTCGGCCTGGTGCCGGAGGGGCGCAGCACGGTCGTGGAGCTCACCGTGGACGAGAACCTGCGCCTCGGCGGGCTCTGGCGGCACCGGGGCAAGGCCCGCAAGGCCGCCGTCGAGGAGATGTACGGGCTGTTCCCGGCCCTCGACCGACGCCGCCGCGCCCCCGGGCACACGCTCTCGGGCGGCGAGCGGCAGATGCTCGCCCTGGCCCGCGCGCTCCTCGCGCAGCCCCGGGTCCTGCTGCTGGACGAACCGTCGCTCGGACTGGCGCCCAAGGCGACCGCGCAGCTCCTCGGGGTGCTCCGCGCGACCGCGGCCCGGACCGGCCTGACCGTGCTCCTCGCCGAGCAGAACGCCGCGAGCGCGCTCTCGGTCGCCCAGCGGGGCGTCGTGCTCTCGCTCGGATCGGTCGCCGCCGACCGCCCGGCCGCCGACCTCGCCGCCGACCCCGCCCTCCGCCACGCCTACCTGGGGTTCTGATGGAACGACACCACGCATCCCTGGACGAGGGCACCCGCGCCGCGCCGACGCGCGCCGACCACGGACCTTCGACCCGCCGCGACGACGCGTCGACGCCGGCGGCCCTGGCGGCCGGCGGGTCGCGGCTCATGGGAGCCGGCGGGCAGCGCTCGGCGTCCCCGCTCCGCCCGCGCACCGCCGCCCCGGCGGTCCGCGCCTCTTTCGGGGAGGCGGGCTGATGGACCGGCTCGTGTTCCTTCTCTCCGCCGGGCTCGCCCGGGGGGCCGTGCTGGCGCTGTTCGCGTTGTCGCTCGTGATCGTATGGCGCACTGCGAGGGTCGTGAACTTCGCGCAGGCCGCGATGGCCGCGGCCGCGGTGTACGCGGCGTTCGCCGTCACCGCCGCGACCGGGTCGTACTGGGCCGGGCTCGCGGCCGGGCTCGCCGCCGGGGCGCTGCTCGGGTCCGCGGTCGAGCGCGGGCTGATGCGGCGGCTGCCCGCGCACGCGCCGCTGCCGGGGATCATCGTCGCGATCGGGCTCGTCATGGTCCTGCAAGCGGGGCTCGCCATCGCGTTCGGGCCCGAGCACCGGCCGATGCACCCGCCGTTCTCGCAGCGGCCCTTCGTGATCGGCGGCGTGCCCGTGCTCTCCCCGTACGACCTGTTCACGCTCGGGGCCGCCGCGGCCGTCATGGCCGGGCTCGCGCTCCTGTTCAACCGCACCTCGCTGGGCCTGCGGCTGCGGGCCGCGGCGTTCGCGCCCGAGACCGCGCGGCTCGCCGGGGTGCGGGTGCCGCGCATGGTCGCGCTCGGGTGGGCCCTGTCGGTCGCCGCCGCGTCCCTCGCCGCACTCCTCCTGGTGCCCACCGAACTCGGGCTCAACCCGCACGCCGCGGACCTCCTGTTCGTGAACGCGTTCGCCGTCGCGGTCATCGGCGGCCTCGACTCCCCGGCCGGGGCGCTGGTCGCCGGGATCGGCACGGGCCTGCTCGTCAGCCTCGTCACCGGGTACGCCTCGGCGTCCGCGGCCCCGCTCGCGGTCCTCGCGCTCATGACCCTCGTGCTCCTGGTCCGCCCCGGCGGCCTGCTCGCCGCGAAGGAGGCCCGCACCGCATGAGGACCCCGCTGCGCGCACTGCTCATCACCGCCCTCGCGATCGGCGGCACGTTCGGGCTCGACCCGTTCCGCAACTACCAGCTCGCCACCGCCGCCGCGTGCTTCGCCGCCGTCGCCGGACTCACGGTCCTCGTCGGCCTCACCGGGCAGCTCTCCCTCGGCCACGCCGTGCTCATGGCCGCGGGCGGGTACGGGTTCGCCTGCGCCGCTTCGGCAGTGGACGGCCCGGCACCGGTGGCCCTGCTCGCCGGGCTGCTCGCGGCGGCCGCCGTCTCAGGCCTGCTCGGACTGCTCCTCGGCGCGGCCGCCGCACGCCTGCGCGGCCCCTACCTCGCCGGGCTCACGCTCGCGCTCGTCATCGCCCTCCCGGCCGCGGCGAGCACCCTGCCGCTCGGCGGCGACCAGGGCGTCCGCGCCCCGTTCTTCCCCGTCCCCGAAGCGCTCGCCTCGCTCATCGCCGTCGAGCAGTGGCACGCGTGGCTCGCGATCGTCATCGCCGCCGTCGCCGTGACGCCCCTGATGATCCTGCGCTCGGGCCGCGCCGGACTGCGCATGCGGGCCGTCCTGGACGACGAGACCGCCTCCCGTCTGTCCGGAGTGGACCCCGGCCGGGTGAAGACCGGCGCGTTCGTCGCGAGCGCGGTCCCCGCCGGGCTCGGCGGCGCGGTCCTCGCCGTCGCCACGCAGCAGGTCACGCCCGGCGGGTACGGCCTGGCGTTCTCGCTGTCGCTCGTCGTCGCGGCCGTCGCCGGGGGCCTCGGCAGCATCGGCGGCGCCGCCATCGGGTCGGTCCTGGTGACCGTCCTCCCTTGGGCCATCGACGAACTCGTGGGCCTCGCGCCCTCGGAGTTCGGGCAGCGGCTCGACGGGAACCTCGCGGTGCTCCTCTTCGGCGCGGGCCTGGTCGCCCTCACGCTCGCGTGGCCCGGCGGCCTCGCCCGCCTGCCGCGACCGGCCCGCCTCCTCCGCTTCGCAACCCCTTCCACGACCACAGAGAGGTGATCGTCATGCGAACCTTCCGACCCTACAGAGGCGCGGCGGCACTGGCCGCGGCCGCGCTCGCGGTGACCGCCTGCTCCACCCCCGGCGGCGACGAGTCCGTCCCCGGCGTCACCGACGACACCGTCACCATCGGCACCCACCAGCCCCTCACCGGCCCGGCCGCCGCCGGGTACTCCGCGATCTCGGCGGCCACCGCCGCCTACTTCGAGTACGTGAACGCGAACGGCGGCATCAACGGCCGCGACATCGAGTACCTCGTCAAGGACGACGCCTACGACCCCGCCGCGACCCAGACCGCCGTGCGCGAGCTCGTCACCGAGGACGAGGTCTTCGCGATCGTCAACGGCCTCGGCACCCCCACCCACACCTCCGTCCTCGACTACCTCGACCAGCAGGGCGTCCCCGACCTGTTCGTGTCCTCCGGCTCCCTCACCTGGAACCAGCCGCGCGTGTACGAGCGCACCTTCGCGTTCAACGCCGACTACGTGACCGAGGGCGCCGCGCTCGCCCAGTACGCGACCGAGCAGGACCCCGACGCCGTGATCTGCGTCCTCGGCCAGGACGACGACTACGGCGCCGGGATCACCGAGGGCGTCGAGGCCGTCGTGGGCTCCAACGAGGTCGCCGAGGTCCAGGACTACTCCGTGTCCAGTGAGGACCTCACCGCGCAGATCGGCGCCATGATGGGCGCCGGATGCGAGGTCAACGTCCTCGGGACCATCAACGGGTTCACCGCGATGGCCGTCGGCACCGCCGCCCAGATGGAGTGGTTCCCCCGCTGGTACGTGTCCTCCTCGGGCGCCGACTACCCGACCCTCGCGGGCTACCTCGGCGAGGACCTCGCCCCGGCCCTGCTCCAGGGCATGGTGAGCGTCAACTACCTGCCCTCCAGCGCGGGCGGCGAATGGGACGCGCTGTTCCGGCAGATCAACGACGAGTACAACGACGGCGCCCCCTACACCGGGAACACGATCTTCGGCATGAGCGTCGGCCACCTCTTCGCCGAGGCCCTCGCCGCCGCCGGGGACGACCCCACCCGCGAGTCCCTCGTGGCCGCCGTCGAATCGGGCGACCTGCTCGGCAACGGCATCGTGCCCCTCTCCTACTCCGCCGACGACCACGCCGCGTACCGGGCCGTGGGCGTCACCGTCGTCGACGAAGGCGTCCAGGACTATGCCGGGCCCGTCTACGAGGTCGCCGCGGGCGGCCAGGTGACCGCGATCGAAGCCTCCCCCGTTCCACTGGAGAACGAGGGCATCCCGGGCTGAGACGCCCGCTGACGGAAGGAGACCGATGACCGACCTACCGGGGCTCGACACGGGCGGGCTCGCCCGCTGGCTGGCCCGGGAGCATCCCGGGCTCGCAGGGGAGGGCCCGCTGCGGGCCGCGCTCATCGACGGCGGACGCTCGAACCTGACGTACCGCGTCGAGGGCGCCGAGATCCCGTTCGTGCTGCGCCGCCCGCCCCTGGGCCACGCGCTCCCCACCGCGCACGACATGCGCCGCGAGCACCGGGTCATCACGGCCCTGCACGGGACGATCCCCGTCCCCGGCACCGTGGGCGTCGCGGACGACACCGAGGCCCGCGAGGTCACCGGCACGGTCTTCTTCGTCATGGCCTACGTCGACGGGACGGTCCTCGACCGCCCCGCCCGCAACGCCGACTGGACCCCCGCGGGCCTCCACGGCCTCGGGATCGAGGTCGCCGAGATCCTCGCCGACCTCCACGCCGCCGAGCCCGAGGCCCTCGGGCTCGGCGGCTTCGGCCGCCCCGGCGGGTACCTCGCACGCCAGATGCGCACGTGGGCGCGGCAGCTCGACGCGTCCCGCTCCCGCGACGTGCCCGCCCTCGACGCGCTCGGCACCCGGCTCGCCGCCGCCGTCCCCGACTCCGGCCGCACCGGCATCGTCCACGGCGACTACCGGCTCGACAACATGATCGTCGCCGGGCCGCCCGACGCCCCGCGCGTCGCCGCCGTCCTCGACTGGGAGATGGCGACCCTCGGCGACCCCCTCGTGGACCTCGGGATGCTCGGCATGTACTGGCACATCAACGAACTCGCCGCGGGCGCGCAGGCCGCGGGCGCGCAGGCCGCGGGCGCCATCGTCCCCGGCGCCGGGTACCCGAGCTTCGACGAGGCGGTCGACGCCTACGCCGCGCGCGCGGGCGCCGCCGTCCCCGACCTGCGCTGGTACCGGGCCTTCGCCTGCTACAAGCTCGCCGTGATCCTCGAAGGGGTTCACTTCCGGTACACGAAGGGCCACACTGTAGGCGAGGGCTTCGACGCGATCGGGGCGCTCGTCGCACCCCTGGCGGAGGAGGGGCTGTGGATTTCCGACCCGACGAGATGACCCGCGTGTTCGCCGACGAGGCCGCCGCATTCATGGACGAGCACGTGCTGCCCGCCGAAGCCGTGCTCGCCGCGCAGATCGCCGCCACCCCGGGCGACTGGAGCACCCGCCCCGTCGTGCGCGACCTCCAGGAGACCGCCCGCGAACGCGGCCTGTGGAACCTGTTCCTCCCGCCCGGCCCCCACGGCTACGGCGGCGGCCTCTCCACCCTCCGGTACGCGCCCGTCGCCGAACTCACCGGCCGCAGCCCCCGGCTCGCCCCGGCCGCCATGAACTGCGCCGCACCCGACACCGGCAACATGGAGCTCCTCGCCCACTTCGGCACCCCCGAGCAGCAGGAGCGCTGGCTCGAACCGCTCCTGGACGCCCGCATCCGCTCCGCGTTCTGCATGACCGAACCCGGCACCGCCTCCTCCGACGCCTCCCAGATCGGGACCCGCGTCCACCGGGACGGCGGCGAGTGGGTTGTCAACGGCCGCAAGTGGTTCGCCACCGGCGCGATGAACCCCGAATGCGAGCTCCTCGTCGTCATGGGCAAGACCGACCCGAACGGGCCCAGGCACCGCCAGCAGTCCATGGTCCTCGTCCCGCGCAGCGCCCCCGGCGTCACGATCGTGCGGCCCCTGACCGTCCTCGGCTACGACGACCGCGACCACGGCGGCCACGCCGAGATCCGCTTCGACGACGTGCGCGTCCCCGCCGCGGACCTCCTCGGCGGCGAAGGCGAGGGCTTCGCCATCGCGCAGGCCCGCCTCGGGCCCGGCCGCGTCCACCACTGCATGCGCGCCCTCGGCATGGCCGAACGCGCCCTCGACCTCGTGCGCGCCAGGGCCAACGAGCGGTTCGCGTTCGGCGCCGCGCTCGCCCGCCAAGGGGTCGTGCGCGAATGGGCCGCCGACGCCCGCGTCGAGGTCGAGGCCCTGCGCCTCCTCGTCCTCAAGACCGCCTGGCACATGGACACCGAGGGCAACCGGGCCGCCATGACCGGCATCCAGGCGATCAAGGCGGCCGTCCCCCGCGCCGTGCAGCGCATCCTCGACCGCTCCATCCAGCTGTTCGGCGCCGCCGGACTCACCGACGACCACCCGCTCGCGGCCATGTTCGCCGCCGCGCGGGCGCTGCGCCTGGCCGACGGACCCGACGAGGTCCACGTCGCCGCGCTCGGCAAGGCCGAACTCCGGCTACCCTCATCCACAATGGAAGGAGTTGTGCAATGACGCACCGACCCGACCCCGCGATGGACGGGCCCGGCCATGGGACCCTCTCGATCGCCGCGATCCTCGCCGACACCGCCCGCCGCACCCCCGACGCGCCCGCCCTGCACTTCATGGGGCGGACCCTCCACTACGGCGAGCTGTGGGACCAGACCCGCGCCTACGCCGGGGCGCTCGCCGCCCGCGGCGTCGGGCGCGGCTCCCGCGTCGCCATGCTCGTGCCGAACGTCCCCGACTTCCCGCGCGTCTACTACGCCGCGCTCGCCCTCGGCGCCGTCATCGTCCCCGTGCACCTCCTGTTCAAGGCCGACGAGATCGCGTTCGTCCTGGAGGACTCCGGCGCCGAACTCCTCGTCGCCGCCGCGCCCCTCCTCGCCGAGGCCGCTCCCGCCGCCGCCCGCGCGGGCGTCCCTCTCGTCTCGGTCCTCGCCCCCGAGGGCCTCGAAGTCGGCGGGCACCCGCTCCCGCGCCTCGAAGCCGAAGCGGCCCAGGCGCAACCGATCGAGCGCTACGCCTCGGTCAACCCGCTCGACGCCGCCACGATCCTCTACACCTCCGGGACCACCGGCACCCCCAAGGGCGCCGTCGGCTCCCACCTGGCGATGGTCGAGCAGGTCAACGTCTCGCTCATCGACTCGTTCCCGCTCACGGTCGAGGACGTCGTCTACGGCGGCCTGCCGTTCTTCCACTCCTTCGGGCAGATGGCCGTCCTCAACGTCGCGTTCCGGCGCGGCTGCTCGATCATCCTGCTCCCGAAGTTCGACCCCGACGACGCGCTGGCGCTGCTGAACCTGCACGGCGGCACGGTGTTCACCGCCGTGCCGACGAACTTCGCGGGGCTCGTCGAGGCGGCCAAGCGCAGTCCCGAGCGGCCGCCGCTGCGGTTCGCGGTGTCGGGCGGCGCGGCCCTGCCGGTGGCGCTGCTGGAGGCGTTCGAGGCGGCCTTCGGCGCGCAGGTCCACGAGGGCTACGGGCTCACCGAGACCGCGCCGTCGGCGACGTTCAACAAGGAGGGCGAGCCGATCCGGCCCGGGACCGTGGGCACCCCGATCTGGGGCGTGGACGTGGCGGTCGCCGACGCCGAGACCGAGGACCGGATCGTGCTGCTCGCGCCCGGCGAGCTGGGGGAGATCGTCATCCGCGGCCACAACCTCATGAAGGGCTACCTCGGGCGCCCCGACGCGACGGACGCGGCGATCGTGGACGGCTGGTTCCGCTCCGGGGACCTCGGCACGGTCACCGCCGAGCACGTGGTGACCATCGTGGACCGCAAGAAGGACATGATCATCCGCAACGGCTACAACGTGTACCCCACGGAGGTCGAGGCGGTGCTCGCGCGCCACCCGGCGGTGTCGATCGCGGCGGTCTTCGGCGTCCCGCACGAGACGCACGGCCAGGAGGTCCACGCCGCGGTCGTCCCGGCCGAGGGCCGCGAGGTCGACGCCGCGGAGGTCGTGGCGTTCATGAAGGAGAAGGTCGCGGCGTACAAGTACCCGCGCGTCGTCCACGTCGTGGAGGCCTTCCCGCTCGGCGCGAGCGGGAAGGTCCTCAAACGCGAACTGGTGCGGACGTACACGCCTTAGCCGGCGGCCCCGCCGATCCGCAGCTCCGCCTCCACGGCGGCGCGGACCGGCGCGGGCACCGGCACCGGGCGGCGGCCGGCGCGGTCCGCGAACACGTGCGTGAACCGCCCCAGCGCGAGCGGCGACCCCCGGTCGGGGGCGCCCTCGCGGAGGATCGCCAGGTCCCACGTGATCGAGGTGGTCCCGAGGCGGGCCACCGCGATGTCCACCTCCAGGACGTCGGGGAACGAGGCGGGCGCGAGGAACTCGCACGACGAGGCCCGCGCGAGCCCGATGACCTCCCCGGCCGGGTCCAGGCCCGCGCGGCGCATCATCCAGGTGTTCACGCCCGAGTCCATCGCCTCGTAGTACACGGTGTTGTTCATGTGTCCGTACTGGTCGTTGTCGTTCCACCGCAAGGGGAACGGGTAGCGGTTGGTCACGGCGGCTCCTTCGGGGGGCGGCATGGGCATCGACACGCTCTAACATACCGACCGGTCGGTCCCAACCGGTCGGCCCGACCGACAGGAGACGCGATGACCGACGCGCCCGCCCGCCTCGACGCCGACTTCTACTCCTTCCAGGACCTCCTCGACCCCGTCGAGCGGGAGGCCGCGCTGCGCCTGCGCGACTTCATGGAGCGGGAGGTCCGGCCCGTCGCCGACGACTACTGGGACCGCGCCGAGTTCCCGCACCACCTCATCCCCGGCATCGCCGCGACCGGCGTCCTCGGCACCGCCTGGCCCGAGTCCCGCCGCTTCCCCAACAGCGCGCTCTTCCGCGGCTGGGCCGCCGTCGAGATCGCCCGCGTGGACGCCTCCTTCGCCACCTTCGTCGGCGTCACCTCCGGACTCGCCATGGGCGCCATCGGGGTCGGCGGCTCGCCCGAGCAGCGCGCGCAGTGGCTGCCGCCCATGGGCCGCGGCGAGGTCATCGGGGCCTTCGGCCTCACCGAGCCGCTCGCCGGGTCCGACACGGCGCGCGGCCTGCGCACCACCGCCGTGCGCCGCGGCGACACGTGGGTCCTCGACGGCGCCAAGCGCTGGATCGGGAACGCCACGTTCGCCGACATCACCCTCATCTGGGCCAAGGACGTGGACGACGGCCGGGTCAAGGGCTTCATCGTCCGCAAGGGCGCCCCCGGCTTCAAGGCCGAGAAGATCGAGCGCAAGCAGTCGCTGCGGAGCGTGCAGAACGCCGACATCACGCTCACCGGCGTGGAGGTCCCCGAAGCCGACCGGCTCCAGCGCATCGACTCCTTCAAGGACCTCGCCGGGGTCCTCGGGCCCACCCGCGTCGGCGTCGCGTGGGAGGCCATGGGGATCGCCGTGGGCGCCCACGAGGCCGCCGTCCGCTACGCCCGCGAGCGCGAGCAGTTCGGCCGCCCCATCGCGTCGTTCCAGCTCGTGCAGCAGAAGCTCGCCGAGAACCTCGCCGACGTCACCGCCGGGCTCGCCGTCTGCGTGCGCGCCGCGCAGCTCGAAGACGCCGGGACGCGCCGCGACGAGCACTCGGCCATGGCGAAGGCGTTCTGCACCGCCCGCATGCGCGCGGTCGTCGCCCGGGCCCGCGCCGTCTTGGGCGGCAACGGCATCCAGCTCGACCACGGAGTGGCGCGGTTCTTCGCCGACGCCGAGGCCGTCTACTCCTACGAGGGGACCTACGACATGAACACGCTCATCGTCGGCCGCGCGATCACGGGCCGCCAGGCGTTCGTCTGACCCGGCCTCCCGACGGCTTCACCCGCACCAGAGCGGCGCGGCCCCACGAGGGCCGCGCCGCTTCCTATGCGGGGACGTAGAGGGTGAGCGTGCGGGCGACGAGCGCGGGCTTCGCGGCGCCCTCGATCTCCACGGCCACGTCGTACGCGGCGCGCACGCCCTTGGGGACCGCGTCGGCGGCGGCGAGCTCCACGGCGGCGCGGACGCGGGAGGCGGCCGGGACCGGCTGGAGGAACCGCAGCCGGTCCAGGCCGTAGTTGACGGACATGGCGAGGCCCTCGATCACGATGAGGCCCTGGAGGAGCCCCGGCAGGAGCGACAGCGTCAGGTAGCCGTGCGCGATCGGCCCGCCGAAGGGCCCGGCGGCGGCGCGGGCGGGGTCGGTGTGGATCCACTGGTGGTCGCCGGTGGCGTCGGCGAAGGCGTCGATGCGGCCCTGGTCGACCTCGACCCACGCGCCGGTCGCCTTGGCGCCCAGGTGGTTGGCGAGGTCGGCGGGGGAGGCGGCGGTGATCGTCATGCCTTCGGGCCCCCGGCGACGTAGAGGACCTGCCCGGAGACGTACCCGGCGTCCTCGGAGCAGAAGAACGCGACGGCCGCGGCGATGTCCTCGGGCTGCCCGACGCGCCCCACCGGGACGTCCTTCGCGGCGTGGGCGAGGAAGTCCGCGAAGGGGACGCCCACGCGCTCGGCGGTGGCCCTGGTCATCTCGGTCTCGATGAACCCGGGCGCGACGGCGTTCGCGGTGATCCCGAACTTCCCCAGCTCGATCGCGAGGGTCTTGGTGAGGCCCTGCATGCCCGCCTTCGCGGCGGCGTAGTTCGCCTGGCCGCGGTTGCCGAGCGCGGAGGTGCTGGAGAGGTTGACGATCCGGCCCCAGCCCGCGTCTACCATGGACGACTGGACGGCGCGGGACATGAGGAACGCGCCGCGCAGGTGGACGCCGAGGACGGCGTCCCAGTCGGCGGCGCTCATCTTGAACAGGAGGTTGTCGCGGAGGATGCCCGCGTTGTTGACGAGGATCTGCGGCGGGCCGAGCTCGGCGGCGCAGCGCTCGACGGCGGCTGCGGCGGCTGCTTCGTCCGCGACGTCGGCGCCGACGGCGACGGCCTTGCCGCCCTTGGCGTTGATGTCGTCGGCGACGGCCTGCGCCTGGTCCTCGGCGAGGTCGAGGACGGCGACGGCGTGCCCGTCGGCGGCGAGGCGGCGGGCCGTGGCGGCCCCGATGCCGCGCGCGGCTCCGGTGACGATGGCGGTCCGTGAGGTCATGGGCGTCCTTTCGGTCAGAACATGATGAGCTGGCGCAGCGCCTCGCCCGCGGCGAGCCGGTCCAGGGCGGCCGGGAGGCCGTCGAGGCCGATCCGGTCGGAGACGAGCCGGTCGAGCGGGAGCCGCCCGGATCGCCACAGGTCCGCGTAGCGCGGGACGTCGTCGCCGGGCACGGCGGAGCCGAGGTAGGAGCCGACCACGGTGCGGGCCTCGGCGGTCAGGAGCAGCGGCGCGATCGTCGCGCGCGAGTCCGGGTGCGGCAGGCCCACGGTGACGGTGGTGCCGCCGGGCGCGGTGAGCGCGAACGCGGTCTCGAACGCGCGGGCCGAGCCGGCGGCCTCCACGACCACGGGGGCCCGGAGTCCTTCCGCCGCTTCGGGAGTGCGGGCCTCGGCCCCGAGCGAGCGGGCCAGGTCCAGTTTCGCGGGCACGGTGTCCACGCCGATCACGGTATGCCCCAGCGCCTGCGCGACGAGGAGCGCGGCCATGCCGACGCCGCCGAGGCCCACGACTGCCACCGGCGCGCCCGCCTCGGGCCGCCCGGCGTTGACGACCGCGCCGCCGCCGGTGAGCACCGCGCACCCGAGCAGGGCCGCGATGTCGGGCGGCACGTCGTGGTCCACGGGGACGACGGAACTGGCGGAGACGACCGCGTGCGTGGCGAAGGCGCTGACGCCGAGGTGGTGGGCGACCGGGGTCCCGTTGCGGCTGAGGCGGACCGACCCGCCGACGAGCGTCCCCTCCGCGTTCGCGGCGGACCCGACGGCGCACGGCAGGCGCCCGAGCGTGCCGCACTCCTCGCAGCGGCCGCAGCGGGGCAGGAACGTCATCACGACCCGCCGCCCGACCGCGACGCACGCGTCCGGTCCGGCCCGCTCCACGATCCCGGCGGCCTCGTGGCCCAGGAGCATCGGGACCGGCCGGACCCGGCTGCCGTCGACCACCGACAGGTCCGAGTGGCACAGCCCCGCGGCCTCGACGCGCACGAGCAGCTCGCCCGGTCCCGGGTCGTCGAGCTCCAAGGGCCCCACGGTGACCGGCCGCGACTGGGCGTACGGCGCGGGCGCGCCGCAGCGCTCCAGCACGGCTCCGGTGATCTCCACGCCGACCTCCTCGTCGTCGTCCGCCCGACACCGCTGAGCATACCGACTGGACGGTTTGCCGCGCTACCCCGGCCCGCGGAATCCTGTGGCGATCCGCACAAGCGGATGCACTCAGTGCATCGTTGCATCTAGTGTAGGCGGCATGGCCGCACCCACCGGACCAGCCGAGCCGACCCCCGCCGCGCCGGTCGACCGCCGCGCCGCGCTCAAAGCCAAGAGCCGCAAGGCGATCCTCGACGCCGCCGCCGACCTCATGCGCGAGCGCCGCGGCACCGGCTTCTCCGTGGACGAGCTCGCCGCCGCCGCCGACGTCTCCCGCCGCACCGTCTTCAACCACTTCGCGACCCTCGCCGACGTCGCCACCGAGGTCGCCGGGCAGATGCTCGTCGAGGTCGTGGACCGCATGTCCGAGCAGGCCGCCAGCGCCGAGCGCGAACCGGAGACCGTCCTCGCCGACCTCGTCGCGACCGCCTCCGGCGACCACCTCGTGCCCGTCGTGGTCGAGCTGTTCGAGATCCTCGGCGGCGGGACCGCCCAGCCCGGCGACCGCGAGGCCCTGCTCATGCAGCGCGCCTTCAACCTCTTCACCGAGCGGATGACCGCCGCGATGACCCGCCGCCACCCCGGCACCGACCCCCTCGCCGTCGGCCTCCTCGTCGCCGCGTTCTGCGGCGGCCTCATCGGATTCGTCCACCGGTGGATCGAGGAGACCGGCGCCGCGGACACCCCCGCGTCCCGCCGCGCCTGGGACGGCCTCGTCGCCCGCGTCACCGGCGTCCTGCGAGAACCAGGCACCTGAGCACCAGGAACACCCGAAACCACTACCAGGAGAGCACCTTGGCAGAATTCCTGTACCGCGTCGGGCGCTGGTGCGCCCGCCGCGCCAAGACCGTCATCGCCGCATGGGCGCTGATCCTCGCGGCCGCCGCGGCCGCGTTCCTCCTCTTCGGCGGCGCGTTCGCCACCACGCTCTCGATTCCCGGCACGCCGACCGAGGAGGTCACCGACCACCTCGCCGAGGCGCTCCCGGAGGCCTCGGGCGGCACCGGCTCGATCGTCCTCTCCACCGAGAACGGCGACGCGTTCACCGACGAGCAGCAGGCCGCGATCTCGGCCCTCATCGCCGAGGCCGCCGACGTCGACGGCGTCGAGACGGTGGTCGACCCGTTCGCCACCGAGGCGCAGCGCGAGGAGCAGCAGACCCAGATCGACGAGGGGTTCGCCGAACTGGAGGCCGGGCGTGCCGGGATCGAGCAGGGCCGCAACGAGATCGAGTCCGCACGTGCCGACCTCGCCGCGTCCCAGGAGCAGCTCGACGCCGCCCGCGAGCAGTTCGGCGACTCCGCCGAGCTCGACGCCCAGCAGGCCCAGATCGACGCCGGGGCAGCCGAGCTCGACGCCAGGGAGGCCGAACTCGAAGCGGGCGCAGCCGAGGCCGAGGCCGGGGCGATCCCGCTCGAAGAAGCCGCGACACTCCTCGAACTCGCCGCCGACGCGGGGGTCGTCTCTTCGGACGGCAGTGCCGCGGTCGTGACCGTGGCGTTCACCGAGCCGCAGATGGACGTCACGCCCGAGACGAAGGAAGCCGTCACCGCGGTCTTCGACGACTCCCCTGTGGACGGCGTCGCGTTCGACTACTCCTCCGAGATGCAGGACGCCGTCCCCGCCATCGCGGGCGTCAGCGAGGTCATCGGCCTCGTCGTCGCAGGGATCGTCCTGGTCCTCATGCTCGGCACGTTCGTCGGCGCGGTCCTGCCGCTCGTGACCGCCCTGGTGGCCGTGGGCATCGGCGCACTCGCCAGCATGTCGCTCTCCGGCGCCGTCGAGATGACCTCGGTGACCCCGATCCTCGGCGTCATGCTCGGCCTCGCCGTGGGCATCGACTACTCGCTGTTCATCGTCAACCGCCACCGCCGCCAGCTCAAAGAGGGCTACGACGTCGACGAGTCGATCGCGCTGTCGACCGGGACCTCCGGGAACGCGGTCGTGTTCGCGGGCGCCACCGTGCTCATCGCCCTGGTGGCGTTGAACATCACGGGCATCCCGTTCCTCGGCCTGATGGGCTCGATCGGCGCGTTCAGCATCGCGGTCGCGGTGCTCGTCGCCATCACGTTCATCCCGGCGCTCCTGCGCCTCGCGGGCCTGAAGATCCTCAGCAGGCGCGAGCGCAAGGCCCGCGAATCGCACGGTTCGGCCGAGCGCAAGCCCGACCCGCAGCCGATGCACACCGGCCGCGCCGTGCTCCGCGTCCTCGTCGGCCTCGGCGCGCTCGTCGCCGTCGCGCTCCCGGCGATGGACCTGCGGCTCAACCTGCCCGACGGCTCGTCGGAGCAGCACGACACCACGCAGTACCAGGCGTACGAGACGATCGCCGAGCGCTTCGGCGAGGGCCAGAACGGCTCGCTCCTCGTCGTCGCGGACCTCGCCGAGGCCCCCGACGACCCGGACTCGCTAACAGGCCAGGTTGCGGTCGCCGAGGCCGTCGCCGCCGTGGACGATGTGGTCGCCGTGGCGCCCATCGGGACCTCCGAGGACGGCACGACCATCGCGTTCCGGGTGATCCCCGAGGAGGGCCCGACCTCGGAGTCCACTCAGGAACTCGTGCACGCCCTGCGGGACCTCCAGGTCGAGGGCGTCGCGGACATCGGCGTCGCCGGGTCCGCGAGCGGCAACATCGACATCTCCGAGATCCTCGCCGACGCGCTCCCGGTATACCTCGCGGTCGTGGTGGGCCTGTCGCTCATCATCCTCATCCTGGTGTTCCGCTCGATCGTGGTGCCGGTGCTCGCGACGCTCGGGTTCATCCTCAGCTACTTCGCGGCCCTCGGCGGCGTCGTCGCGATCTACCAGTGGGGCTGGCTCGCCGACGTGTTCGGCGTGGACACGCCCGGCCCGATCCTGAACTTCCTGCCGACGCTCCTGGTCGGCATCCTGTTCGGGCTCGCCATGGACTACATGCTGTTCATCGGCTCGGGGATGCGCGAGGCGTACGCCCACGGCGCCCCGGCGCGGCAGTCCGTGGTCCTCGGCGTGCGCGCCGGGCGGTCGGTCGTCACGGCCGCCGCGATCATCATGATGGCGGTCTTCGGCGGGTTCATCTTCTCCCACTCGACGATGATCCGGCCGATCGGCTTCGCGCTCGCCTTCGGCGTGCTCGTGGACGCGTTCCTGGTCCGGATGCTCATCATCCCGGCGCTCATGCACCTGGTGGGCGACAAGGCGTGGTGGCTGCCGAAGTGGCTCGACCGCATCCTGCCCGACGTGGACGTCGAGGGCGCGGCGCTGGAGCGCCGCCACCCGCACGTGGAGAAGGCCGAGTCCTAGTCGGTCTTCACCCGGGCCCCTTCGCCTTCGGGCGAGGGGGCCTTCCATTTCGGGTCGCGCCCGAGGTAGGCGAGGATTTCGTCCATCGTGGACGCGTCGGCCGCGGCGGTCACCGCCGGGGCGAACGGCGCGTAGGGGCCCGTGCGGGAGGGGCCGGTCGCCGGGACCGCGAGGACCAGCGGCAGCACGGCGTCGAGCAGCGGCTGCGCGAACACCGGCGGGCGGCCGAGCGCGGCGCCGACGTCCCACGCGTGCGCCACGTAGTCGATGAAGTGGAACCCCATCGCGGTCTCCCCGGCCACCTTCACCTCCTGGTCGGCCCCGGCGAGGATCGACCACTCCCGCCCGGCCGCCCCGTCGGAGGCGAACGCCGCGAGCACTTCCGCGGCGGAGGCCCGGAACGCCGCCGGGGTCGAGGGCACCTCGGCCCAGGTGCGCACCGAGAATTCGTCGCCGCGGGCCGCCGCCGCGAACCCGAGGTTCTGGCCCGTCATGTGCGCGACCAGCCGCCCGAGGTCCCAACCGGCGCAAGGCGTGGGCACGTCGAGTCGCTCGGCCCCGTCCACGAGGTCGACGGTGGCGTTCAGGGCGACGGCGTGGAATTCGAGGAGTCCTGTCATGACCGGGATCATAGGCCCCCGCCGCCCGAGCGGATACGATGCCGGACGGCGCCCCCGCCCCCGGGGCCGGGCCGCCGATCACCGAAGGAGCACGACATCAGTTCAGAGACCGACCGCCTGGTCGCGTTCAGCACCCAGCTCCGCGGCGTCCACCAGCGCCTGCGCCAAGCCCTCGACCTGGCCCGCCGCCAGATCGACGACGAGTTCGACGACCGCGCGGGCGAGGACCTCCTCGTCTACTGCCGCGGCTTCTGCGCCGCCCTCAGCGGCCACCACCAGAGCGAGGACCGGGGCCTGTTCCCCGAGATCACCGCCGCGCACCCCGAACTCGGGCCCGTGATCGCCAACCTCATGCGCGACCACAACATGCTCGAACACCTCCTCGGCGGCTTCGCCGCCGCCATCGACGCCAAAGCCGACGACGACACCCTCCACCGCCACCTCGACGGCATCGGCGCGGTCATGGAGACCCACTTCGGCTACGAGGAGCGGCAGCTGCTGACCGTCCTCGACGCGCTCGCGCTCGACGCCGACCCGAAGGACCTCCTCGGGGACCTCGCCTAAGCGAACGCGGTGGCGAAGGCCGCCCAGACCACGGGGCAGTCCTCAAGGCGCCCTTCGGCTTCCCACCGGTCGGCCTTGGCGCGCTGCCAGGCGTTCAGTGCCGCGACCGGGTCGGGCGCGCCGTGGGCCGCGTCCACCGCGCGGACCGCCTCGGGCAGGACCGTCGTCGCCGCCGTCGCGCCCGGGGCGAAGTGGCGCAGGCCCTCGTCGGTGGGGAGCGTCCAGCGGGTGGCGGTGACGTACGAGGCGCCGGTGTGGATCGCGGCCGCGACCAGGCCCACCGGTTCGGCGAAGCGCACCTCGCCGCCGCTCTCGCACGCGATGAGCGCCACCCGGTTCGGCATCCGCCACGGGGACGCGGGGCCGGGCCGGTGGCCCAGGAGGAGGTCGGCCGCGGTGAGGGGGCGGTGGCCGTTCACGACCGCGGCCCGGCCGGTCGTGCCGGGGCCGCAGCTCAGGTGCAGGCGCGCGTCGAGGCCGTGCTTGGAGGTGGTCACGTGGCCCACGTAGAGGAAGCGCGCGGCCTCGGCGAGGCGCGGTTCCAGGGCCTCCCGGTCGACCTCCTCGCGCACGCTCCCCAGATCCGCGAGCCCTGAGCCCGCGCCGAGGACCGAGCCGAGGCCGCGGCCGGCCCCCGGAACCTTCGGGTCCAGGACCGCCACGACCGCGCCGTCCGGCTCCCAGGCCGTGCGGCGCCGCTCGGGCGCGTTGCGGACCGTCGCGGGCGGCAGGACCGACACGTCGGCGTTCGTCACGAACCGCTCGCCCTCGTCCACTCGCAATGCCTCCCAAGGGACCTGCGCGGTCGAGAGGGACGGCTGGATGCGCACGTGCGGGCGCAGGCCCTGCTCCAGCAGCGCGTTCATCTCCATGGCGAGCTGGTACGGGATGAGCGACGCGGCGAGGGCCGTCGCCAGGCCCGCCTCGCGGCCGCGGTCGGCCAGCGGGCCGGTCAGCGAGCGCCGGAGGGCCTGGTCCACGGTCTCGTCGGGGAGCGGGGTCGGGAGGGCCTCGGCGAGCGCGTCGAGCGCGGGCCGCACCCGGGCGGTCTCGACCATGATGTTCTGGATCGCGCCGAGGTCGTGCTCCCACCGCCACGAGTAGAACAGGCCGTCGGCGTCGATCAGCTTGAGCTGCACGGTCGGTCGGTTCACCATGTGTCGATCACCTCGCCGGAGCGGATCGGGAACCCGTAGCGGCGCTCGGTCTCCCGAATCCACGGCTCCAATTGGGACTCTCGCCACGGGTTGACGCGCAGGCGCGGCGGCAGCGCGAAGCGCGTCGCGGGGAAGTCCGGCGAGTCGCCCGTGACGAGGGCCGACGCGGTGAACGACAATCGCTCCCCTTGCGCGGGTTCGAGGGTCGGGAAGTCGGGGACCTCGTCCACCGGCCCCGACTCGACCGGCGCGGAGGCGTGGAGCGACACCGTGGCGCTCATGTGCTCCAGAAGCTCGGACACGAGCGCGCCGTCCCGCAGGGCCGCGGCGAGGCTCAGCGCGTGGGCCATCGCCGGGATCGCGACGGTCGCGGCCCAGCGCTCGCGGGCGCGTCCGGGCGCGAAGCCGTGCCGGATCGCGTCCGTCGCGAGGGCCGAGGTGAGGGACAGGTCGAAGGCCCGGCGGAGCAGGCGCGTGCGCCGGCGCTCGGTGCGGGCGGCGGCGGCCTGGTCGGCGACCGCGAACGAGCGGCGCATGTCGAGGCGGGCGAGGTGGTAGCGGGCGCCGGACTGCTCGCAGACCTGCCAGGCCGCGAGGTAGGACTCCTCGGCCTTGTCGTAGTCGCCTGCGGCGGCGAGGATGTCGCCCTGGACCGCAAGGGCCTCGGTGAGCATCGCCGCGTGGCCGGCCTGGCGCAGGACCTCGATCGCCGGTCCGAGGAGCTCGGCGGCCAGGGCGGTGTCGCCCGCCTGGAACGCGGCGTGCGCGCGGCTGTAGCGCAGCTCGGCGGCGCGGAGCGGCTGCTGGCCGTCGCTGAACGCCTGCTCGGCGGCGGCGAGGAGCCGCTGCCCGGTCGCGGCGTCCCCGGCGCGCATCGCGGCCCGGCCCTGGTTCGCGACCGCGAGCGCCGCCGCGAGGGCGTCCCCGGCCGCGGTGTGGACCTGCTCGGCGAGCCGCAGGTAGCCCATGGCGGCCTCGTGGTCGTTGAGCGCCTGGGCGATCGCGGCGAGGTTCGAGTACGGGTATCCGGTCAGGCGCGGGTCGCGGGCGGCGGCGAGCCGGAGCGTGAGCTGCGCGGCGGCCTCGGCCTCTTCGAGCCGTTCGAGTCCGATGAGGAGCACGGTCCGGGTGTTGTTGGCCGACACCGCGAGGTAGGCGTCGTCGCCCTCCTCGCCCTCGCCGACGATGTCGAGCGCGCCGTTGACGTCGGCGAGCGCCTCGTCCAGGCGGCCGAGGAGCTGGAGGGTCTGGCATCGGTTGACCAGGACCGAGGCGCGCACGGCCACGGTGCCGTACCGGTCGCCCGCTCGGGCTTCGGCGGCGTAGCACGCTTCGAGGGCCTGTTCGGCGAGGCGCAGGGCCGCGTCGGTGTCGCCCTGGCCTTCGGCGAGGCCCGCGAGGTTGCCGAGCGCGCGGGCGCGGCCGTCGAGGCCCGCCGCGTCCACGTCCTCGACGTAGGTGAGTTCGAGGGCCTGGTGGAGCAGGGCGATGGCCTCGGCGGCCTGTCCCTTGCCCGCGAGGACGGCGGCCTTGTTGTTCAGCTCGCGGAACGCGGCCCAGCGGGGGCCGCTGGTCTCCTTGCCGCGCAGGCCGATCACGTCGTCGTCGGTCATGCGGCGGACCGTTCCGTGAGCGTCGCGGCGGGGGAGGCGAGGCGTTCGCGCGCGAAGGCGACGAGGGCGGCGCGGCGCTCGGCCCGGTCGGGGTCGGAGGAGGCGCGGTCGGGGCCGTCCGCGACGTAGCCGGGGGAGCGGACCTCGATCGGGCGGCCGCCGCCGAGGCGCATCGCGAACTCGGGCGGCGCGGGCGCCTCGCCGCCGAACGTGTTGGTGTCCGGGTCGTAGTGGAGCGGGACCTCGACGGCGCCGACGACGGCGGTGAGCGCGGTCGGCACGGCGCCGGGCGCGGCGGGGGCGGTGACCGCGAGCATCCATGCGCCGGAGCGGTTCTCGAACCGCCAGGTCGCCTCCCCGGCGGCGTCGAGTGCGCGGGCCGGGACCAGCGACCAGTCGATCGGGGCGCTGCCCGAGGCGACCGCGAGACCGGGTTCCGCGCCGCCTGCCGCCAGCGCCCAGTCCTCCCGCCGCATTGCGGCGCTGCGGAGTTCGACGCCGAACGCGTCGGCGAGATCGGCGAGGTCGGCCGCGAGGGCCGCGGTCTCGTGGTCGGTGCGCCCGGTCAGCGCGGTGAGGTCGACGTCGGCGAGGGCGCGCTCCACCGCGGCCTCGTCGTCCAGGAGGTGGTCGAGTCCGGCGGTGTACCAGGCGGTCTCGGCCCGCAGCAGGTCCGCGGGCAGCGCGGGGACCGCGGCGGCATGCGAGGCGGGCCACCAGGCGCCCGCCCAGTGCAGGAGCGCGAGGTTCCGGGCGGCGGCGAGGACTGGCGAGTCCCATTCGGTCGCGACCGACGCGGCCCCGTCGAGGACGTCCGCAGCCGTTTCCGGGCCGTAGACCTCCCACAGCCACTCGCCCGCGGCCCGCGCGTCGAAGACCTCCGCGGCCGGGTGGGGCCGCAGGTCGAGGGCGTCCCAGTACAGGAGCGCGCCACGGGCCTCCACGAGCATGGTCCGCTCGGGGTGCGGGGGGCGGTCGCCGACGCGGATCGCGTGGGGGTCCCACCGGACCGTGAACGCCGTCATGACCGGTCCTCTTCGCGCTCAAGGGAACGCTTGAGCCGGTCGCGCTGGTCCATGACGACCGAGCGGAGCGCGCCGTCGAGGAGGTCCCACACCTCGTCGGCCGCGGTGGCCTCGCCGCGCAGTTCGCGGCCGTGGAGGCGCACCCACAGCCGCCGCAGGTACGCGCGGCGGGTCCCGCGCACCTCGACGCCCATCGCGGACGGCTCGGGAAGGCGCAGCACGCGGTGCACATAGGACTCGCGGCGCCACCGGTTGAGCAGGCGCGCGTTGGCGTCCGAGGCCGCCGCGGGCTGCCCGTCGGTCCCGAGCCCGGCGCTGGCGTCGCGGCCCAGGGCCATGGCGACGCGGCTGGGCTCCTCGGCGAGCTGCCAGGGGGCGGCCGAGCGCTGGATCTCGCCGGTGACCAGGGACGGGATGTCGGACATGGACTCGCGCTGGAACCAGGTGGTGAGCGCCGCGAACAGACGCTCCATGATGGACCTGTCGAAGGGCCTGGGGAGCTTGCGCTTCGAGGCGCGCTCGCCGAGTTCGGGGGCCGAGGGCAGGTCGCGGTCGGTGAGGCCGAATTCCCGGGCCACCCCGGTCCCGGCGAGGCCCGCGGCCTCGGCGGTGCCCACCGAGGCGTCGGCGAGGGCCTTCCACAGGCGCGGGTCGGGGGCGGTCGCGCAGTCGTCGAGGAACGCGGCCACCCCAGGGTGCGCCTCGGCGGCGGCGGGCGCGGGCCGGTGCGACCAGGCGTCGCGCAGGAGCCCGGCGAGTTCGGCGCTGCGGGCGGGGTCGGTGAGGAAGCGGCGCAGGCCGTCCACCGACACCTCGCCGCGCTCGGCGTGGACCTCGGCGACGGCCTCGGCCGCGATCTCGGCGGCCCCGGGGAGCGCGGCCGGGTCGCCGTGGACGTGCGCGAGCTCGTAGCAGCGCTGGAAGTACAGGTCCTGCGGGTGGCCGTCGGTGACGCCCGCGCGGCGGCGGGCCCGCTTGAGGAGCTGGAACCAGGCGGCGGTCGCGGCGAGCGCCGGGCCCGCGTCGAGGATCGCGGCCCGGAGCGCGTCCACGTGCTCGATGGCGACGACGCCGCCGGAGAACCGCGGGTTCTGCGCGGGCCGGAGCACCAGCGGGTCGAGCAGGAGCTTCACGGTGCGCGCCAGGGGCCGGCCCGAGGCGTTGCTCAAGGGCGCCACGGCATCGCCGAGCTGGGACCAGGCGTCGGCGACGAGCATGCCCCGCGGCACGGCCGCCGAGGCCGCGAGGCCATGGACCATGCGCGAAGTGTAGCCGGGCCGTACGAATTCCGCGGAAACCTGTGATCGGTAGAGGCGGGCGCGGGGCGACGCTGACGGCGTCGCCCCCACCGCACGCCCCCACAAGGAGGCCCCGATGTTCCAAGACTTCCGCGCGGCCGGTCCGCTCCCGCCGCACTCGCAGCTCGTGCGCTCCCCGTACGGCACCCCCGAGCACCCGCTCGAACCGAAGCGGCGGCCCCGCGGCGCCGGCGGCGCGATCTTCGGGTTCGCGCTGCTCATGACGGCCGGGACGTTCGTCGCCGCGGTCGGCGGCGAGTACCTGACCGCGCCCCAGCCGGACGTCATGCTGCGCACCGGGATCGCGTTCTCGGCCGACGGGCTCGCGCTCGTCCCCTACGACCGCGCCGGGGCCGGCGGGCTCCTCTCCGAGCTCGCCACCGACGTCAACGCGGTCCGCCTCGCGGCCGTGGACCTCGCCACGGGCGAGACCCGCTGGGACGTGCAGCTCGCCGACGAGCTCGACCGGGACGCCGCCGCGGTCGCCGCGGGGGAGCAGTACGCCTACATCGCGACCGCCGACGGCCTGGAGATCCGCGACCTCGACGACGGCGCCCTCGTCACCGAAGCGGGGGACGTGCCCGGCCTGGAAGGGGCCGGGACCGGCACGGCCGCATACGGACTCGATCCCGAAGCGGGCGTCGTCGCGTTCGGCTTCGACGGCGGCCTGCGGACCCTCGCCCTCGACGCGCTCGAAGCGGCCCCCGCCGACCCCGCGACCGCCGAGGCCTGGGCCGGCCGCCTCGCCGCCGAAGGCGCCGCGCCCCAGCTCGGCGGCATGACCACCACTGAGGCGTCCATCGGCGAGGACGCGACGATCCGCGTCGAGCCGACCGCAGACGGGGCCGTCACCTCCGGCCTCGCCGTCGTCGAAGGCGGCGACCGCCGCGCCCTCGGCACCCGCGCCTACACCGGGGCCGCGATCGTCCTCGACCAGACCGCCACCACCACGACCTGGGACCTCGACGTCGACGTGGACGGCCTCATCGACGGCCTCCTGAACGACCCGGACGCCGCCGAGGAGCTCATGGACGACCCCACCGGCGCCGTCGACCTCACCGTCCCCGCCGGGACCGCCGCGGGCGCCGCCTCCGGCCACGCCCTCATCGAGCACCAGCGCGCCCCAGGCGGCGACGGCTACGCGCTCACCGTCCTCGACCTCGCCGACGGCGGCGTCACCGCCTCCATCGACACCGCCGACCACGTCGGCCGCAGCATGACCGCGCCCGGCGGCCAGACCATCGCCATCGTCGCCCCCGCCGACGGCCTCTACCAGAGCGACCTGCTCATCATCGCCGCCGACGGCTCCGTCGACCGCGCCGCCTTCGGGGCGTTCGACCTGCTCGGCGAGCCCGACACCGACTGACCCGCACCGAAACCTGTGACCGGTAGCCGCCGGTCCGGCCCGAGACTCAGTACCACAGCCACCGAGAAGGGAACACCCCGATGTTCAAGCTCATCAACACCGTCACGCTCATCGCCGGCCTCGCCTGCACCGCCATGTTCGTCTACACCGGCCTCACCGGCGACGGCCCCGTCCCGTGGGCCAACGGCTGGATGGCCGGCCCGATCATCCTCCTCACCGTCCTCCCCGTCACCGGCATGATCGGCCGCCTCGCCGACGGCCCCCTGCGCGAGCTCAGGGGCCACGTCGCCAAGGGCTTCGAGAACACCCCGATCGCCATCGGCACCGTCGTCTCCGTCTCCCGCACCGGCCTCACCGTCAACGACCAGCCGCAGCTGGAGATCCTCTTCGACGTCGACACCGCCGACGGCCAGTCGTTCCGCGCCGTCTCCCGCAGCCTCGTCGACCTCACCGAGCTCGCCGCGGTCGTCCCCGGCGCGGTGCTCCCCGTCCGCTACCGGCCCGGCAGCACCGACGGCCGCGTCGTCATCGCCGTGGACGCCCCCCAGGCCGAGATGCAGGCCGCGTTCGACCGCGTCCGCGTCGCCAAGGGCCTCGTCACCCCCCGCCAGCTCCACATCGCCGAACAGGGCCTCGACGGCCGCGCCGTCGTCCTCGCGCTCGCCCCCACCGGCGAGATCCAGGGCGACCGGGCCGTCATGGACCTCGACCTGCGCATCACCCGCTTCGACGGCACCACCTTCGACCTGAAGCAGCGCAAGCCCGTCGACGGCAGCGCCGTCGCCCAGATCCAGCCCGGCATGGTCGTGCGCGTCAAGTACCTCCCGCACGACGAGTCCGAGGTCGTGATCCTCACCGCCCTCAACCCCTGAACCACCCGCACCGGGCCCTCCCCGCAGGAGGGTCCGGTACGGGCGGAAACGCCCGGAACCCGCAGTTCAGGACCGCCCGCGGGCCCGGACCTGTCACCCCCGCCGGGTATCCTCGCGGAGGTCCACCGGCCCCCCAGTCCCTGTCCTTGAGAGGCCCAACGGGCCCATCGCGGACCCCCCGTCCCTTAGCAGCCCCGAGTGAGTAGGACCCGTGAACGCTCCCGTTTGGCTCGCCGTCGACCTCGGCACCACCCACACCGTCGCCGTCATCGGCCGCGGCGGGGCCGAGCCCCGCTCCCTGCTCTTCGACGGCTCCCCGCTCCTCGCCTCCGGCGTGTTCCTCGACGCCGCGGGCGAACTCCACACCGGCCGCGACGCCCAGCGCCTCGCCGCCGCCGACCCCGGCCGGTTCGAGCCGCACCCCAAGCGCCGCATCGACGACGGCACCGTCCTCCTCGGCGACCGCGAGATCCCCGTCGAGGAACTCCTCGCCACCGGCCTGCGCCGCGTCGCCGACGAGGCCGCCGCCTCCGGCATGAAGCCCACCGACACCGTCCTCACCTGCCCCGCCGACTGGGGCCCCGTGCGCCGCGCCACACTCGAAGCCGCCGCGGCCCTCGCCGGGCTCGGCGAGGTGCGGCTCCTGCCCGAGCCCATCGCCGCCGCCACCTACTGCGCCGAGGTCCTCGGCCAGGAGATCCCGGTCGGCGGCACCGTCGCCATCTTCGACTTCGGCGGCGGCACCTTCGACGTCGCCGTCGTCCGCCGCGACGACCAGGGCCTGCGCACCCTCGCGTTCGGCGGCCTCGACGACCTCGGCGGCCTCGACGTCGACATGGCCCTCGCCGCGCACCTCGGCCGCGTCATCGCCGGACGCGACCCCGAACTGTGGCAACGCCTCAGCGAACCGGAGACCACCGCCGACCTCCGCGACCGCCTCGCGTTCTGGGGCGAGGTGCGCGCCGCCAAGGAGATGCTCTCGCGCACCTCCACCGCGCCCGTCGCCCTCCCCGGCCACAACCCCATGGGCCTGCACCTCACCCGCGACGAGCTCACCAGCCTCGCCGACCCCCTCGTCGCCCGCGCCGTGGACGAGACCCGCCGCACCGTCGAACGCGCCGGGGTCGCGCCCGCGCAGCTCACCGCCGTGCTCCTCGTCGGCGGCTCCAGCCGCATGCCGCTGGTCGCCACCCGCCTCCACTCCCGGCTCGGCGTCGCCCCGTCCGTCCCCGAGCAGCCCGAACTGCCCGTCGCGTTCGGCGCCTTCAAGCACGCGCTGGCCGAACCGACCTCGCCCGCCCCGAGCCCGCCCGTGACGCCGGTCGGCTACGCGCCCTACCCGGTCGGCAGCCCGCCGCAGTACTCGCCGCAGGGCGGCCTCCCGCCCCACGGCCCGGGGTTCGCGCCCTCGCAGCCGCCGCCGTCCCAGACGCCGCCCGCCGGGTCCCCCCAGGCGGCCCCGAGCGGGCCCTCCCAGCCGCCCCCCACCGGGCAGTTCCAGACGCCGCACCACATCCCGTTCCGGCCGAACGTCCACACCGGACCGCTGCCGACCGGCCTGAAGCCGTCCAAGAGGTGGGTCGCCATGTCGGTGGCCTCCTCGGTCCTCACCGTCATCGTCGTCCTCATCGTGATCGCCGCGAACAACAGCAACCTCGGCGGCGTGTTCGAGGACTTCTCCGGCGGCGACCTCCTCGACGGGATCGGCGACCTCGGCGGCGACGGCGCCACCGACGGCACCGGCCTCGACCTGGTCTACGAGCACACGCTCGCCGGCACGGGCGCCGCCTCGGTGGCCGCCGCCGACGGCGTCGCCGTCATCGCCGAGGTCAACGGCGGCATGACGAAGGTCGACGCGTTCGACGCCGCAGGAACTTCACTGTGGACGAACGAGTACGAGCTGGAGCCGACCGAGCTGCACCTGTTCACCGTCGGGGGCGTCCTCGTCATCGACGCGGTCGCCTCCGCCACCGACGAGGGCCAGAACATGCGCGCCGCCGTCTCGCTCGACAGCGGCGAGTTCCTGTGGAAGCGGCCGTGGACCGACCGCAACGACGTCGCGTTCTACGGCACCGACGCGATCGTGGAGCAGCGCACCGGCTTCGACGACAACGCCGTCGTCCGCATCGACCTCACCACCGGCGAGGAGGTGTGGAAGAAGCAGGGCCCGGAAGACCTGTTCATCATCGACGAGTACCGCATCCGCGCCGAGACCGTCTGGGACGACGGCGAGGAGCACCCCGGCACGGTCCCGCCGAACTCCTACTCCCTCTACGACAACCTCGCCGCCACCGACCGGCTCGTGGACCTCGCCCCCTACGAGGGCACCGCGACCGTGCGCAGCGCCGCCGACGGCGGCTCCCTCGCCAGCGGCGACCTGCCGCTGGACTCCGAGATGTGGACCGTGTTCGACGGCCTCGCGATCGGGCAGCTCTCCGACGAGGCCTCGCCGGGCCGCGCCGCCCTCGCCGGGTACTCCCTCGACGACCTCGGCCAGGCGTGGCAGCACGACTTCGACGCGGGCTACGGCATCACCGCCGTCAAGTCCTGCGGCGAGCACCTCGTCTGCGCCGCAGTGGAGAACAGCACCGCCGAGCAGTACCAGACCGTCGCGGTGAGCACCGAGACCGGCGACCTCGTGTGGGAGCTCAACTCGATCGACTGGGCCGTGGACGAGAGCTGGTACTCCACGCCCGCCGCGGTCCTCCACGGCGACCAGGTCTTCGACACCCTCGACGACGTGCGCACCGTCGACTTCGCCGGGCAGATCCTCCAAGGCGGGGAAGGGGAGGAGCCGTACATGTCGGTCCTCGCCGTCAGGGACGGCCTCGCCGTGGTCGACCAGGTCAGCTCCGGCATGAGCACCACGTGGCAGGTGTTCGTCCTCGACCCGGCCACCGGCGACCGCACCCCCGTGCAGGACACCGGGGCCGACCTGCCCGAGCACGTCTCGGTCGCGGGCGGCCTCGTGGCCGTCCACACCGGGGACGGGCGGGCCCAGATCCTCGCGGCCTCCGGGCTCGGCTAGGGCTCCGGCGCCACCAGGACCTTCGCGGCCGTCGACTGGAGCTCCTCCAGGCGCGGCGCGGGGATGCCGGGGTCGACCACGACCAGGTCGAACCCGGCGACCGGCGCGAGCCGGTACAGCCCGCGGCGCTCGAACTTGGTGTGGTCCACCAGGAGCACGCGGCGGTCGCACGCGTCCATGAGCGCCCGCTTCACCGCCACCGTCTCGGGCGACTGGTGGTAGCACGAGCCGCGCGTGATCGCCGTCGTGGACGCGAACAGCAGGTCCGCGTGCAGGCTCGACACCGAGTCCACAGTGCGCAGTCCGAGAAATGCGTCGTACGCCGGGTAGTACGTGCCGCCCAGGGAGATCAGCTCGATCCCCGGGCTCCCGGCGAGCGTCTGGATCACCGGCCCGAAGTACGTGATCACCGTCAGCGGCGCGCGCTCGGGGAGCAGCTCGGCGAGCGCGAGCGCCGTCGTGGACTCGTCGAGCAGCACCGACTGCCCCGGCTTGACCAGGCGCAGCGCCGCCCTCGCGATGGCCTCCTTGGCTTCGGCCATGGCGCCCATGCGGTGGCGCACGTCCCCGTGGAACGCCGTCGAGGGCTGCGCGGTCGCGCCGCCGCGCACCTTCCGCAGCCAGCCCTCCCGCTGGAGGTAGTCGAGGTCGCGGCGGATCGTCATGGTCGTGACGCCGAGGTCGGCGGCGAGCTGCTCGATGCGCACGAACCCCTCGTCCACCACGCGGGCCCTGATCAGTTCGCGGCGGGCGCGCGGGGCGCGGCCCCCTTCGCCTGCGGGATCGGGTTCGGGCGCCATCGTGGACCTCTGTTCGTTCCGTGTGAAGTGAACAACCCCCGGCGGCGCTGCGGGCCCCGGGCCCGGGGCTCCTGAGCGGCGTCTCCCTCGGTTCGGTGCAACGAGAGGCGATCGCCGCGGTGTGCGTCCCCGGACCTTCTTAACACAATTCCGCGGTCGCTTACAACACCGAGGCTGTTCGTTTCGCGCGCGGTAGTGACATCCGGGCCGGTGCGGGTCTACGGTCGCAGTCACGACACAACCCCTCCCGTCAGGGAACCGACAAAGGAGTCGTCGATGAGCAGACTTGCAGCCGGTGCGCTCACCGGTGTGCTGGCCCTGGCCGCCCTCGCGGCCTGCGCCGAGGAGCCCGGTGCCGAAGGCGGCGGGGACGGCGCCGGCACGGTCGCCTTCCTCATGCCCGACCTGGCCTCGACCCGCTACGAGCAGCACGACGCGCCCCTCTTCGAGGAGCGCATGGCAGAGCTGTGCGCCGACTGCGAGGTGATCTACCAGAACTCCGACTCGGACGCGGCCCTCCAGCAGCAGCAGGCCAACTCGGCCATCGCGCAGGGCGCGTCGGTCCTGGTGATCGACCCGGTCGACTCGACCGCCGCGGCCACGATCGTGCAGACCGCGCAGTCCCAGGGCGTCAAGGTCGTCGCCTACGACCGGCCCATCCCCGACAAGCCCGCGGACTTCTACATCTCCTTCGACAACGAGGCGATCGGCGAGGCCATCGGCCAGTCCCTCGTGGACCACCTCGACGAGGAAGGCGCGCAAGGGGGCCTGCTCCAGGTCAACGGCTCGCCGACCGACGCCGCGGCCGGACTCATCAAGCAGGGCATCCACAACGCGGTCGACGACTCGGGCTACGAGCTCCTCGCCGAGTACGACACCCCCGACTGGTCGCCCGAGGACGCGCAGCAGTGGGTCAGCGGCCAGATCGCCCAATTCGACGGGCAGATCGCCGGAGTCGTGGCGGCGAACGACGGCACCGGCGGCGGCGCGATCGCCGCGTTCAAGGCCGCCGACGCCGCCGTCCCGCCGATCACCGGGAACGACGCCGAACTGGCCGCGATCCAGCGGATCGTCGCGGGGGACCAGTACAACACCATCTCCAAGCCGATCCGCATCGTCGCCGAGGCCGCCGCCGACGCCGCGTACGCGCTCATGCAGGGCGAGGAGCCCGAGGCCACGCACGACCTGTTCGACACCCCGTCGCAGCTGTTCGAGCCGACCGTGGTCACGCAGGAGAACCTCGCCGAGGTGATCTTCGGCCCCGACGGCGTGCTCGTCGTCGAGGACGTCTGCACGCCCGAGTACGCCGACGCCTGCGCCGCGCTCGGCATCGCGTAACCCCTTCGCACGTAAGGAAAAGACCAGACCATGACGAAGACAGGAGCGGCGACGGTGCTGTCGCTGCGCGGGATCTCCAAGAGCTTCGGCGCGGTCGCCGCCCTCGCCGACGTCGACCTCGACGTCGGCGAGGGGGAGGTCGTCGCGATCGTCGGCGACAACGGCGCCGGGAAGTCCACGCTCGTGAAGGTGCTCGCGGGCGTCCACCCGCCCGACTCGGGCGTCATCGAGTTCGAGGGCCGCGAAGTGCGGCTCGAATCGCCCACGCAGGTCCACGCCCTCGGGATCGCCACCGTGTTCCAGGACCTCGCGCTGTGCGAGAACCTCGACGTGAAGGCGAACCTGTTCCTGGGCAGGGAGATCCGGCCGTTCCTCCTCGACGACGTCGCCATGGAGAAGCGCTCCTGGGAGCTGCTGCGCCAGCTCTCGGCGAAGATCCCGACGCTGAGCGTCCCCGTCGCGGCCCTCTCGGGCGGCCAGCGCCAGACCGTCGCCATCGCCCGGTCGCTCCTGGGCGACCCGAAGGTGATCCTCCTCGACGAGCCGACCGCCGCGCTCGGCGTCGCCCAGACCGCCGAGGTCCTCAACCTCGTAGAGCGCCTGCGGGACAAGGGGCTCGGCGTGGTCATGATCTCCCACAACATGGAGGACGTGCGCGCCGTCGCCGACCGGGTGGCCGTGCTCCGCCTGGGCCGCAACAACGGCGTCTTCGACGCCCGCACCGTCTCCACCGAGGACATCATCGCGGCGATCACGGGCGCCGCCGACAACGCCGTGTCGCGGCGGGCCTCCCGCGCCGCCGACTCCGAGCCCCGCACCGCTGAAGGAAGCGAAGCCCGATGAGCCCCGAGACCCCGACCCTCGACCTCCAGGACGAGCGCCTGGTCGCCCCGCAGACCTTCGCCGACTCCGTGCGCGCCGCCGTGCGCCGCGTGCGGGACGGCGACCTGGGGATGCTCCCGGTGGCCGCCGGGATCGTCGTCATCTGGACGGTGTTCCAGCTCCTCAACCGCACGTTCCTGTCGAGCACGAACCTGGTGAACCTCTCGTTCGACATCGTGCCCGTCGGGTTCCTCGCTCTCGGGATCGTGTGCGTGCTCCTCGTCGGCCAGATCGACCTGTCGGTCGGCTCGGTCAGCGGCGTCGCCGCGGCCGTCACCGCCCTCGTCATGGTCCGGTACGAGCAGCCGATCTGGCTCGCGATCCTCGCCGCGATCGCCACCGGGTGCCTCATCGGGTACGTGTACGCGCAGGGCTTCAACCGGTTCGCCGTGCCCTCCTTCGTGATGACGCTCGCCGGGCTCCTCGCGTTCCTCGGCGTGCAGCTGTGGCTGCTGCGCGGCCAGAACGCCGTCAACCTGCCGTACGACTCCGACCTGGTGCAGTTCGCGCAGCTGTGGTTCGTGCCCGAGTGGATGTCGTACCTCTTCGCCGTCCTCGCGGCGGCGGGGTTCCTCGGCACGGGCCTCGCGGGGGCGCGCACGCGCAAGGCCGCCGGGCTGTCGGCGCCCTCGCTGCGGCTGCTGGTGCTCCGCGCGGCCCTGGTGCTCGCCGCGCTCGGGTTCACCGCGTTCTACCTCAACCGGACCCGCGGCGTCGCCTGGATGTTCGTGCTGTTCCTCGTCGTGGTCCTCGCCATGCACTACGTGCTCTCCCGCACGAAGTTCGGTCGCTCGATCTACGCGGTCGGCGGCAACCCCGAGGCCGCGCGCCGCGCGGGCATCAACGTCAAGTCCGTGTACGCGTGGACGTTCGTCATGTGCTCGACCCTCGCGGCCGTCGGCGGCGTGCTCGCCGCCGCCCGCCTCGCGGCCGCCACCCAGTCCACCGGCACCGGCGACGTCAACCTGAACGCCATCGCCGCGGCCGTCATCGGCGGCACCAGCCTCTTCGGCGGGCGCGGCTCGGCGTTCTCGGCGCTCCTGGGCATCCTGGTGATCCAGTCGATCTCCAGCGGCCTGACGCTCCTCAACCTCGACTCGTCGTACCGGTTCATGATCACCGGCGCGGTCCTCGTCCTCGCCGTCGCGCTCGACTCGTTCGCCCGCCGCTCGCGCCAGGCCCACGGGAGAGGATGAGGCCATGACCTCCATCTCGATCGACGCGGGCACCACCGCGATCAAGGCCGTGGCCCACGCCGACGACGGCACGGAGCTGTTCGTCGCCCGGGGCGCGGTCGGCGTGCGGCGACCCCGCACCGGCTGGGCCGAGCAGGACATGGCCGAGGTCTGGCGCGCGACCGCCGCGGCCGTCCGCGAAGCGGCCCAGCACCTCCCGGGCCCGCCCGACATGATCGCCCTGACCGCCCAGGGCGACGGCTGCTGGCTCGTCGACGCCGAAGGCGAGCCGACCGGACCGGCCGTCCTGTGGTCCGACGGGCGCGCGGCGTCCCTCGTGGACCGGTGGCGCGACGCGGGCGTCCTCGACGAGGCGTTCCGCGCCAACGGATCGCTCACGTTCCCGGGCCTGCCGAACGCCGTCCTCGCCTGGCTCGCCGAGCGCGACCCCGACCGCCTCGACCGGTCCCACGCCGCACTCACCTGCGGCGGATGGGTGTTCCACAACCTGACGGGACTGTTCGCGGCCGACGAGTCGGATGCGTCCGCGCCGTTCCTCGACCCCGCGACCCGCGACTACTCGCCGCGGCTCGTCGAGCTGTTCGGCCTCTCCCGGGCCGCCCGCCTCCTTCCGCAGGTCCTCGGCGACGGCGATCGCGCCGCCCCGCTGCGCCCCGAGGCCGCCGCGGCGCTCGGACTCCCGGCCGGAGTACCGGTCGTCATGGCGCCCTACGACGTCGCGTCCACCGCGATCGGCGCCGGAGCCGCCGCCGCGGGCACCGGGTGCGCGATCCTCGGGACCACCCTGTGCACCGAGATCGTACGCGCGGAGACCGACACGACCGGTGAACCCGCAGGTCTCACCGTCGCCCTCGACTCCACCGGCCAGTGGCTCCGCGTCTACCCGACCCTCGCCGGGACCGAGGTCATCGACTGGGCCACATCGATGCTCGGCCTCCCCTCGCCCGAAGCGCTCGGGGACCTCGCCGCCGCCGCGCCCCCCGGGGCCGGGGGCCTGGTGTTCCTCCCGTACCTGTCCCCGGCGGGCGAGCGGGCCCCGTTCCTCGACACCGCCGCCCGCGGCACCTTCTGGGGCCTCACCCTCGAACACGGCCGCGAGCACCTCGCCCGCGCCGTCTTCGAGGGCCTGAGCCTCACCATCAAGGACTGCCTCGCCGCCTCCGGCGCGGCCGTGGGCGAACTGCGCGTCTGCGGCGGCGGCGCGGGCAGCGACCTGTGGTGCCGCATGATCGCCGACGCCACCGGCGTCCCCGTCGTGCGCACCGCCGACACCGAGATCGGCGCGAAGGGCGCGTTCCTCTCCGGCCTCGTCGCCACCGGCGCCGAACCCGACCTCGCCACGGCCGCAGCGAAGTACGTGCGCCCCGGCGACCGGTTCGCGCCCGAGGACGCGGCCGTCTACGAGCGGCTGTACCAGCAGTTCCTGGCCCTGCGCGACATCGCCCGCGCGGGCTGGCGGGACCAGGCGGGCCGCCGTGGCTGACCGCATCTGGATCGGCGCCGACCTCGGCACGCAGAGCGTCCGCGTCCTCGCCGCCGACGACGCCGGACGCGTCCTCGGCCGCGGCGCCGCCCCGCTCGCCGGCACCCGCGACGGCGCTAGCCACGAGCAGGACCCCGAGCAGTGGTGGACCGCGTTCTGCGCCGCCGCCCGCGCCGCCACCGGGGCCCTCGACGCGACCCGCATCGCCGGGATCGCCGTGGACGGCACCTCCGGGACCGTGCTCCTCGCCGACGACGCGGGCCGCCCGACCACCCCCGGCCTCATGTACGACGACGCCCGCGCCGAAGCGGATGCCAAGCGCGTCAACGAGACCGGTGCCGAAGTCTGGGACCGGCTCGGCTACCGGCGCATGCAGCCGGGCTGGGCGCTCCCCAAGATCCTCCGGCTGGTCGAGCGGTCCACGGGCGGAACCCGCCTGCTCCACCAGCCGGACCTCGTCACCTGGCGGCTCGCGGGCAGGCAGCTCGCCGCCGACGCCAGCCACGCGCTCAAGACCGGGTACGACCTCGTCGCGGAGCGCTGGCCCGCCGACGTCCTCGACGCGCTCGGCATCCCCCTGTCGCTCATGCCGGACGTGGTGCGGCCCGGCACCGTCATCGGCGACGTCGGCCCCGACGGCGCGGCGGCCACCGGCATCCCCGCCGGGACGCCGATCGTCGCGGGCATGACCGACGGCTGCGCGGCACAGCTCGCGGGCGGCGCGCTCGCCGCCGGCTCCTGGAACGCGGTCCTCGGCACCACACTCGTCCTCAAAGGAGTGTCCGAGCACCTGGTGCGCGACCCCGGCGGCGTCGTCTACTGCCACCGCGGCCCCGGCGGCACGTGGCTGCCCGGCGGCGCGTCCTCCAGCGGCGCGGGGGCCCTCGCGCGGCTCCTCCCGGGCGCCGACCTCGACGCGCTCACCGCCGTCGCCGCGCGGCGCGGCCCCGGGCCCGTCGTCTACCCGCTCGCCGGGACGAGCGGCGAGCGGTTCCCGTTCGCCGCAGCCGACCTCGAACCGTTCACGCTCGGGCGGACCCGCGACGACGCCGACGTCCTCAGCGGCGTCCTCACCGGCCTCGCCTGCGTCGAGCGCCTCTGCTTCGACTACCTCGACCACATCGGCGCGCCGACCGGCGGCGACCTCGCCTTCACCGGCGGCGGCAGCGCCAACCGCCACTGGTCCCAGCTGCGCGCCGACCTCCTCGGCCGCCCCGCGCGCCTGCCCGAGCACGCCGAGTCCGCGGCCGGGATGGCCGTCCTCGCCGCCACCTCCACCGGGCGTTCCCTGGCCGAGGTGTCGGCGTGGATGACCGCCACCGGCGACACCGTCGAGCCGGACGCGTCCCGGCACCGCGCGCTCACCGACCTGTACCTGCGCTTCACCGACCATCTCCATGAGCGGGGCCGGATCGACCGGTCCTTCAACGCCCATGTCCACCGGAGGGCCGAACACTGACCGACATCGTGATGGTGCGCCACGGCGAGACCGTCTGGCACGCCGAGAACCGGTACACCGGGGCCACCGACGTCCCGCTCACCGACCGCGGCCGCGACCAGGCCCGCAGCCTCGGCGCGTGGGCCGCGGGCGCTGGACTCGCCGCCGTCTGGTCCTCGGACCTGACGCGCGCCGTCGAGACCCTCGCGCCCGCCGCCGCCTCGACCGCCCTGCGGCCCTCCAGCGACGGCCGCCTCCGGGAGGTCGCGTTCGGCGACGGCGAGGGCCTCACCGGCGCGGAGATGCGCGAGCGGTTCCCGGACCGGTACGCCGCCTTCGAGAAGGACCCCGTCGGCGACCATCTGCCCGGCGGCGAGGACCCCGTCGCCGCCGTCGCGCGCGCGAGCGCCTGCCTCGACGAGATCGCCGCCGCCCACGAGGGCGGGCGCGTGCTCGTCGTGTGGCACTCGACGCTCATGCGGCTCGTGCTGTGCGACTGGCTCGGCATCCCGCTCTCGGAGTACCGTCGCCGCCTCCCCATGGTGCGCAACGTGGGGCTCACGGAGGTGCGGGTCGCCGCGGGGCGGCGCTCGCTGCTCCAGTTCAACACCCCCGTCTGGACCGATGAGGAGGACCACCGATGACCCGAGTGCTCGCCGCGGGCGACGCCTTCGTCCTGCCCGGCCTGCTCGCCGCCGCGCTCCGCGAGCGCGTCGCGGGTCTGGAGATCGCCGAGCTCGCCCTGGACTGGCCGGACACGCCGTTCGGGCCCGTCGCCGAGGTCGTGGAGGCCTCGGGCACCGAGGACGCGATCATCGAGGCGCTGCAAGGCGTCCGGGTGTGCGTCACGCAGATGGCGCCGATCACCGCGCGGGTCCTGGAGTCCTGCCCGGACCTCGAATTCGTCGCGGTGGGCCGCGGCGGGCCGGTGAACGTCAACCTCGACGCGGCCACGAAGCACGGCGTCGCCGTCTCCAGCGCGCCGGGCCGGAACGCGACGGCGACCGCGGAGCACACGATCGCGCTCATGCTCGCGGCCATGCGCCGCATCCCGCAGGTCCACGGCGACCTCGCGGCGGGCACCTGGCGCGGCGACTACTACCGGTACGACTCGGTGGGCCTGGAGCTGGAGGGCCGCACGGTCGGCCTGATCGGCTACGGCGCCATCGGGAACCGGGTGGCGCGCATCGCGAACGGCTTCGGCGCGCGCGTCGTCGTCCACGACCCGTACGTCGACCCGGCGCTCCTCGCCGGAGTCGCGGAGCCGCTCGGCCTGCCCGAGCTCCTGGCGCAGGCCGACGTCCTGTCCCTCCACGCCCGGCTCACCCCGGACACGCGCGGCATGGTCGGCGCGGCCCAGATCGCCGCGCTCAAGCCCGGCTCGGTCCTCGTCAACTGCGCCCGCGGCGCGCTCGTCGACTACGACGCGGTCTGCGACGCCCTCGACTCCGGCCACCTCTTCGCCGCCGCCTTCGACGTCTACCCGGTCGAACCGATCCCCGCGGCCTCGCGCCTCCTGCGCACCGACGGGATCGTCATGACCCCGCACCTCGCGGGCGCCAGCCGCGAGACCGCCCACAACGCCGCCGCGATCACCGCCGCCGAGACCGCCCGCTTCCTCGCGGGCGAACCCCTCCTGCACTGCCGGAACCCGGAGGTCTTCGGCTGACGGCGCGGAATGTCAGTCTTCCGAGGCGGTAGTTTCTTGGTCGCTCAATGCTTGAGCAAGCAGGAGCCTGATCCAGCGCTGGAGATCCTCACGGGTTCCCATGTGGCCGCAGCTGACACAGCAGACTTGGTCGAGCCCCGGCCAGCGAGCGAGGGTCACGTGATCGCATTCGGGACAAGGGACGGCCTGGACTAGTTCAGCCATCGGCCATCCGCCCCCGTTGAGGGTAGACAATCTTCCTGCGAGAATGCGAATCGCAGCTACATGCGCTACCACGAGTTCCGGAAGGTGTTCGACGGCGCTATCAACCCGATGCCATAGCCATCGGCACAACTCGGCGGTTCGCCGAACCGGTCGGCGCTCGCGGATTCCTCTTGCGGATCGGTCTGCGTACCACGTGACCATGATCCGCTCCAGCACAACTACGGCCGGGATCGCTCCGGCTTGATCGCCGAAAGGATCGAAGACCTCCCCCATATGAAGGGGTCCCGGGGACATTTGATCGAGGATGTCGATTCGCACTCCAATGGGAATGTCCTTGGTCCCGCTCACCCACTCCCTGCCTGAGGCTGAGTGAGGCGTA
Organism: Glycomyces mayteni; assembly: GCF_042428885.1. Lineage (NCBI taxonomy): Bacteria > Bacillati > Actinomycetota > Actinomycetes > Glycomycetales > Glycomycetaceae > Glycomyces > Glycomyces mayteni. The sequence goes on along the minus strand of NZ_JBHMBP010000006.1, from coordinate 77,935 downwards.
GCGTCGAGCGACACGAACTCTTCCGCGATTGTGGCCAGGTTGTTGCGGACTCGCCGCCGACATGGTTCGCAGGCGTAAGGATGTTCAAATATCGACGGCGATTGACGGCCGTTGAGGCCGTCGCGCCAGTAGATGGGACACAAGATGCAATTGCGATTACTGCAGGTATCCACGTTGCTCTCTCGGGGTCGGTGACAAGCCGTTTCGACTTGCCGGTGGAGGTCGTCAGTTGCTTGATGCGAATGACATTGCCGCGCCGGATTCCAGGAGGGATTCTTCTGCAACATCTGCCAAGCCGGACGGACTGCGTGTGTGAGTCGGTCAGAAACCTGATTCGAGCACCAGCATGCGACCGTCGTACTGTTGACCGGATCGTTCCGGTCCCGGCCGGGATCGTGCCTGTCGCCGAAGCCGCCACGGCGGCAGGATTGGGGGCATGAACCGAGCGCTGATCGTCATCGACGTCCAAGAGTCCTTCCGGCAGCGGCCCAACTGGGCCGCCACGTCCGACCAGAACGTGGCGGAGAAGGTCGCCCGCCTGGTCGACCACGCCCGCGCCAGGGGCGACCTGGTCGTGTGGGTGCTCCACCACGAGCCCGGCACCGGCAACGTGTTCGACCCCGCCCGCGGGTTCTGCACCTACATCGAGGGCCTCAAGCCCGAAGGGGGCGAGCCGGAACTCGCGAAGACCTCGCACAACGCGTTCACCACCACGAACCTCCAGCAGCTCCTCACCGAGCGCGGCGTCCGCGAGGTCGCCGTCTGCGGCATCCGCACCGAGCAGTGCTGCGAGACGACCGCGCGCGTCGCCTCCGACCTCGGGTACGCGGTCGACTTCGTCGTGGACGCCACCGCGACCCACCCCATCCCGCACCGCGACTCCGACTACGACCGGCCGATCGAGGAGATCCTCGCCGACCCGCTGACGCTCCAGACCGCCGAGGTCATCGAGCGCACGGTCTATGCGCTCGCGGGCCGGTTCGCGACGGTCAGTACCGTTGACGAAGTGACCGCGCGCTGACCGGATCGGGAGGGCCCGCATGACCCGCGTCGTCTTCCTGCTGGTGCCGCAGCTGCACCTGCTCGACCTGGCCGGCCCGGCCCAGGTGTTCTCGACCGCGGCCGACCTCGGGCTGGACTACCGGACCGGGTTCGTCGCCGAGCACGAGGACGTGGGGACCGCGCAGGGCCTCCCGCTGCGCGCGGGCACCGAATGGCCCGAGCTGGGCCCGGAGGACCTGGTGCTCGTGCCGGGCTGGCGGTCCCCGAAGACCGCGGGCGGGCCACGCCTCACCGAGGCCCAGGCGGCGCGGCTGCGCGCGCACCACGGGCGGGGCGGCACCGTCGGGTCCGTGTGCTCGGGGGCGTTCGCGCTCGGGCAGGCCGGGCTGCTCGACGGGCGCCGCTGCACCACGCACCACTCGCTCCAGGACGAGCTCGCGTCCCGCTTCCCGCGCGCCGTCGTGGAGCGCGACCGGCTGTTCACCACCGACGGCCGGGTCGTCACGTCAGCGGGGATCGCCAGCGGCATCGACCTGGCGCTGCACCTGGTCGCCGTGCGGCACGGCCCCGCCGCGGCCGCGCAGATCGCCCGCGAGATGGTCGTCTACGCGCGGCGCGGCGGCGACGCCGCGCAGGACTCGGCGATGCTGCGGCACCGCTCGCACCTCTCCGACGCCGTGCACCGCGTCCAGGACCTCATCGACGTGCGGTACGCCGAGCCGCTGCGCCTGGCCGACCTCGCCGCGGCCGCGGGCGTCTCCGAGCGGACCCTCACGCGCCGGTTCACCGAGGCCACCGGCATGACCCCGCTGCGCTACCAGTCGGTGCTCCGCCTCGAACGCGCCGAGCACCTCATCTCCCAAGGGGCCCAAGTGGAGTCCGCGGCCCGCGCGGTCGGCTTCGGCGACGCCCGGATGCTGCGGCGCCTGCGGACAGCGGCAGGGGCCCGGACGTCCGCCCGGGCCCCTGCCGCCCCCTCAGTGAATCGAGTCTCGTTACGGCACCGTGTATCCGGCGGTGCGCAGCAGCTCGTACCACTCGGCGCGCGTGAGCGGCACCTCCGAGCCCTGCGCCGAGCCGGTGATCCGCTCGATGTTCGTGGTGCCGATGACCACCTGCATGTTCGCCGGGTGGCGGGTGATCCACGCGACGGCGATCGCGATCGGCGGGACGCCGTACTTCGCGGCGAGCCGGTCGACGGTCTCGTTCAGCTCGGGGTACCGCTCCGAGCCGAGGAACGGCCCGTCGAAGAACCCGGCCTGGAACGGCGACCACGCCTGGACCGTGATGTCGTTGAGGCGGCAGTAGTCCACGATGCCGTCGTCGCGGGACACGGACTGGTCGAGGCCCTGCATGTTCGCGGCCACGCCCTGCGCGATGAGCGGCGCGTGCGTGATCGACAGCTGCACCTGGTTGGCGACGATCGGCTGGTTCACGTACTTGCGCAGCAGGTCCATCTGGCGCGCGGTGTGGTTCGAGACGCCGAACGCCCGCACCTTGCCCGAGGCGGCGAGGTCGTCGAACGCGCGGGCGACCTCCTCGGGCTCCACGAGCGCGTCGGGCCGGTGCAGCAGCAGGATGTCGAGGTAGTCGGTCTCCAGCGCCGCGAGCGACTCGTCCACCGACGTCGTGATGTGCTCGTACGAGAAGTCGAAGTGCGGGCCGGGGTGGCGGATGCCGGTCTTGGTCTGGATGACCAGGCGCTCGCGCTCGGACGGCGTCAGCTTCATGGCCTCGGCGAAGCGGCGCTCGCAGCCGTGGCGGGAGCTGCCGTAGATGTCGGCGTGGTCGACGAACGTGATCCCGGCGTCGAGCGCAGCGCCGACGATGGCCCGCACCTCCTCGTCGGTCTTCTCCTGGATGCGCATGAGCCCGAGCACCACGTTCGGTGCGGTGATGTCGGTGCCGGGCATGGTGAAGGTCTTCATCTGCAATCCCTCGTGTCTCAGGCGGCGGACAGGCGCGCGACCTGGTCCTCGGTCAAGGCGAGCTCGGCCGCGCCGGCCGAGTCGCGGATGCTCTCGGGCCGCGAGGCGCCCGGGATCGGCACGACCACCGGCGCCAGCGCCAGCTCCCACGCCAGGGTCACCTGGTAGACCGAGACGCCGAGCTCCGCGGCGACCTCGTTGAACGCGGCGTGGCGCGAACCGAGTTCGGGCGCGCTCTTGATGCCGCCCAGCGGGCTCCACGGCAGGAACGCCACGCCGAGCTTCGCGCAGTGCCCCAGCTCCCCTTCGCTGGAGCGGAACCGCGGCGAGAACTGGTTCTGCACGGAGGCGAGGCGCCCGCCGAGGATCGCGTTCGCCTCGTCGATCTGCGCGACCGACGCGTTCGAGATCCCGGCGAGTTCGATGACGCCCTCGTCGAGGAGGTCGCGGATCGCGCCGACCGAGTCCGCGTACGGGACCTTCGGGTCGGGGCGGTGGAACTGGTAGAGGCCGATCGCCTCGACGCCGAGGCGCTTCGCGGAGGCCTTGACGGCCTCCTTCAGGTACTCGGGGCGCCCGTCCTGGGTCCACGAGCCGTCGCCGGGGCGCAGGTGGCCGCCCTTGGTGGCGACCAGGACGCCGTCGGCGCCGGGGCCGTAGGACTTCAGGGCCCGAGCGATGAGGGTCTCGTTGTGGCCGACCTCGTTCGCGTCGCGGTGGTAGGCGTCGGCGGTGTCGATGAGCGTGACGCCCGCGTCGAGCGCGGCGTGGACCGCGGCGACCGACCGCTCCTCGTCCGGGCGGCCCTCGATCGACATCGGCATCCCGCCGAGCCCGATGGCCGACACCTGCCGGTTCCCGATGGTGCGCTGCTGCATTCGTGCACTCCTTGCGGCCGGGCGGGGGACGGGCCCCGCCTGCTTGGCGGATGACCAGCATGATGCTAGGCAGGACTAATCTAGAAGTCCAACAACTGACGCTTCTGATATTGAGAATCCAGGGGAATGATTCATGGACCTGCGGCAGATGGAGTACCTGGTCGCGCTCGCGGATGAGAGGCACTTCACACGAGCGGCGGAGCTGATGGGGATCTCGCAGTCCGGCCTGTCGGCGGCGATCCGCAGCCTGGAGGACGAGCTGGGCACCGCCCTGTTCGTGCGCACCACCCGCCGGGTCGAGCCCACCGAGGCCGGGTTCGCGCTGCTCCCGTACGCGCGGATGATGCTGGAGCAGGCCGCGGGCGCCCGCGACGCCGTCGTCAAGGCCAGCCGCGCCGTCTCCGGGTCGCTCTCGATCGGCGCGGAGCAGTGCCTCGGCCTCGTGGACGTCAACTCCCTGCTCGACCGGTTCCACCGCCGCCACCCGCGCGTCGAGACCATGTTCACGCAGTGCGGCTCCCACGACCTCCTCGGGATGCTCCGCGCCGGTGAGCTCGACGTCGCGTTCGTCGCCACCGACCGGCACTTGAGCGCCCTCCCGCACCGCGAGCTCGGCCGCGAGCCCCTCGTCGTCGTCACCCCGCCCGACCACCCGCTCGCCGCCCGCGCCTCCGTCCCCTGGGCCGCGCTCGACGACCTCGACTTCGTCGACTTCGGGCCCGCCTGGGGCGTGCGCACCCTCAACGAGTCGGTGTTCGCCGCGCGCGGCTCCCGGCGGCGCGTGCGCTGCACCGTCAACGACGTCCACACCCTCCTCGACCTGGTCTGCCGCGGCCTCGGCATCGCCGTCGTCCCCCGCCACGTCGCCGCGAAGCCCCAGGCCGCGGCCCTGCGGGTGCTCCCGCTCGCCGACGAGGACGTGCCGCAGTGGACCGTCTCGGTCGTCTCCACCGCCTGGGACCAGGCCGACTCGCCCGCCGCCCACCTCCTCGAACTCCTCAAGGACGGCCAGGTCCCCGACCCCGTCCCCGCCGCCGCGTAAAAAAACCCTGGAAAAGATCCGCCGCGGATGTCGAAAACCGCAGACCGGCCCCGTCGTCCCGGGAAAGGTAAGGAACCGATCCGCGACCAGGAGGCCGCCATGAAGTACGTCATCCTCATCCACTCCAACCCGCAGCCGTGGGGCCACCCGACCAGCGACTACGTCGCCGAGCACCAGGCGCTCCCCGCCGAGCAGCGCGAACGCCTGAACGCCGAGTTCGAGCGGCTCCTCACCGAGATGAGCGCCAACGGCGAGCTCATCACCGGCGAGGCGCTCGCCGACCCCTCGACGTCCACGCTCTACCGCTGGAGCGGCGGCGAGCCGCTCGCCACGGACGGCCCGTACTCCGAGACCAAGGAGCACCTCGCCGGGTTCTTCCTCATCGACGTGTCCGGACCCGAACGCGCCCAGGAGGTCGCGCTGGCGTTCTCCGGCCCCGGCGAGACCGTCGAGCTGCGCCCGGCGATGTGGCCCGGCGGCGAGGAGCACTGATGGACTCCGGTGTCGAGGACGTGTGGCGGCGCGAGTCGCCGCACGTCCTCGGCGCGCTCGTGCGCCGCTACGGGCATTTCGACGCCTGCGAGGACGCCGTCCAGGAAGCCCTCCTCTCTGCCGCACTGCACTGGCCCCGCGAGGGCCTTCCGGCCAACCCCCGCGGCTGGCTGATCCGCGCCGCCTCCCGCCGCCTGGTCGACGCCCTCCGCTCCGACCGCGCCCGCCAGGGCCGCGAGGACGCCGCGAACCGCCTCGAACCAAGTGAAGCACCGGCCACCGACAGCGACGACTCGCTGCACGTGCTCCTGCTGTGCTGCCACCCGGCCCTGACCCCCGCCTCCCAAGTGGCCCTGACCCTCCGGGCCGTCGGCGGCCTCACCACCGAGCAGATCGCCGCCGCGTTCCTCGTCCCGCCCGCGACCATGGGCCAGCGCGTCAGCCGCGCCAAGGCCAAGCTCGCCGCCGCGGGCGCCCGCCTCGGCGACGTCACCCGCGCCGACCTGCCCGCCCGCGTCCAGTCCGCCAGGCAGGTCCTCTACCTGGTGTTCAACGAGGGCTACACGGCCTCCGGGGGCGCCGACCTCCTCGACGTGTCCCTCACCGCCGAGGCGATCCGCCTCGCCCGCGAACTGGCCCGGCGCCTGCCGAGCGACACCGAGACCGCCGGGCTCCTCGCGCTCATGCTCCTCACCGAGGCCCGCGCCCCCGCCCGCACCGACGCCGCCGGGGACCTCGTCCCGCTCGCCGACCAGGACCGCGCCCGATGGGACGCGGCGCTCATCGCCGAAGGCGTGTCGCTTCTGGAGCAGGCGCTCCCGTCGGGCCCGGTCGGCCCGTTCCAGCTCCAGGCCGCCATCGCCGCCGTCCACGACGAGGCCGCGACCTACGCCGACACCGACTGGCCGCAGATCGCCGAGCTGTACCGGATGCTCGACGCCCTCGCGCCGAGTCCGGTCGTGACCATGAACCGCGCCGTCGCCGTCGCCATGACCGACGGCCCCGAGGCCGCCCTCGCCATGCTCGACCCCCTCCTCGGCGACCCCGCGCTCGACCAGCGCCACCGCCTCCACGCCGCCCGCGCCCACCTCCTCGACCTGGCCGGCCGCCAAGCCGAAGCGCGCCAAGCCTTCCGCGAAGCCGCCCGCCTCACCACCAGCACCCCCGAACAGCGCTACCTCCTGCGCCGCGCCGGATGACCGCTCGGCGCACGTTCGTCGCACCGTTCGCGCCGTCCGGCGCAGCGGGCTTGCCGCCGCACCGTCGTAAATCGATAATTCTCAATGTCTATGTTCACCGGCATCGCTCCAACGTCCCCCTCATGACGACACCCTCGCGTCGACGCCGACTGATGCGCCCGTACTCCCAAGGAGGGCACATGCACGGCATCAGCCGCCGCATCAGACCGCTCATCGCCACCCTGTCCGCACTCGCGTTCGCCGCCGCGACCGCCGTCGCCATCCTCATCGCCAGCCCCGCGCAGGCCCAGACCTGCAACGGCTACGTCGGCCTCACCTTCGACGACGGCCCCAACCCGGGCACCACGTCGAGCCTGCTCAACGCGCTCACCGCGAACGGCCTGCGCGCCACCATGTTCAACACCGGCCAGCGCGCCGCGAGCAACCCCGGCCTCGTCGCCGCCCAGGTCAGCGCCGGGATGTGGGTCGGCAACCACTCCTACACCCACGGCCACATGACGCAGATGTCCTCCTCCCAGATGGCCCAGGAGATCTCCAGCACCCAGTCGGCGATCCAGCAGGGCGGCGGCGGCACCCCCGTCCTGTTCCGCCCGCCCTACGGCGAGACCAACGCCACCCTCAAGTCCGTCGAGGCCCAGTACGGCCTCACCGAGGTCCTGTGGACCGTCGACTCCCAGGACTGGAACGGCGCCAGCACCGCCGCGATCGTCTCGGCCGCGAACAGCCTCCAGAACGGCGGCGTCATCCTCATGCACGACGCCTACCAGAACACCATCAACGCCATCCCGCAGATCGCCTCCAACCTCCGCTCCAAGGGCCTGTGCGCGGGGATGATCTCCCCGTCCACCGGCCGCGCCGTCGCCCCCACCGGCGGCGGCGGTGGCGGCGGCGGGGGAGGGGGCACCGGCACCGACCTGCTCCGCTCCACTTCCGCCGGCAAGTGCATCGACGTGCCGAGCGGCAACACCGCAAACGGCACCCGTGTCCAGCTCTACTCCTGCTACGAGGGCGCGAACCAGCAGTTCACCGTGACCTCCGCGCAGGAGCTGCGCGTCCTCGGCAAGTGCCTCGAACCCTCCGGGACCGCCAACGGCGCACTCGCGCAGATCAACACGTGCTCCGGCGCGGCCAACCAGAAGTGGACGTTCGGCTCCGACTCCACGATCCGCAACACCGGCACGGGCCTGTGCCTCGACGTCTACAGCTCCTCCGACGGCGCCCCCGTCCAGCTCTACTCCTGCTGGACCGGCGCCAACCAGAAGTGGACCCGCGTGTAACCCCTGAACCCGGTCCCGCGGCCCGCCCGCGGGACCGGCACCCGATACTTCCGTCACCCCGGTCCGATACCGCCGACCGATCCGCCCGACCTCCGTTTTCCCTACGTTCAGGGCATGACCGCCACCGCGACCGCGCGCCCCGCCGCTGCGACCACCGCCGAACGCACCCTCGCGCCCGACCTCGGCCGCGGCCTGATGCTCCTGGCGATCGCCCTCGCCCACGCCCACCTGGTCCTCTACGTCGCCGACTACCGGCCCGCCCCCGCCGACCAGATCGCGGTGCTCCTGCGCGAACTCCTCGTCGACGACCGCGCCCGCCCGATGTTCTTCTTCCTCTTCGGGTACGGCCTCGTGCAGCTCACCTCCCGCCTCGCCGCCCGCGGCGCCGACCCGGCGAGCGTCAGGTCGCTGCTGCGCCGCCGCGGCTGGTGGCTGCTGCTCTTCGGGTTCGTGCACGCCGCGGTCATCGGCGTCGACATCGTCTCGGTCTACGGCTTCGCGCTGCTGTGCTTCGCGGGGCTCCTCGCCCGCGGCGACCGCGCGCTCCTGCACATCGCGGCGTGGACGACGGCGGCGCTGGCGGCGTTCTTCTTCTTGATGTCGTGGAGCGAGGCGACCTCGAACGGGCTCATGGGCTTCGACCTCGCCGCGGGCGCGACCGGCCTCGGCGAGATGCTGTCGTGGCGGTACACGGGCTGGGCGTTCGTGGTGATCGCGTTCGGCTGGCAGGTGCTCCCGGCGATGCTCCTGGGGGTCTGGGCCGCGCGCCGCCGCATCCTGGAGGAGCCGCACCTGCACCTCCCGGCCCTGCGCCGGACCGCGGTGTGCGGCATCGGGACCGCAGTCCTCGGCGGCCTCCCGTGGGCCCTGGTGTCGAGCCGCCTCATCGACGTCGACCCGCTCCCGGCCGCCGTCCTCGGCGCGCTCCACGCCGTCACCGGCCTCGCCGGAGGCGTCGGCGTGATCGCCGCGATCGGCCTGGCCGCCAACCGGATCGGCCCGAACCGCGGCCCGCTCGCCACCGCCGTCGCGGCGCTGGGGCAGCGGAGCCTGACGTTCTACATGTTCCAGTCGGTGGTGTTCCTGCTGGTCTTCGCACCGTTCACCACCGGCCTCGGCGCGCGCACCGGCTTCACCGGGGCCGCCCTCGCGGCCGTCGCGACCTGGCTCCTGTCGCTGGCCCTCGCCGAGGCGATGCGCCGCCGCGGCTCCCGCGGCCCGGCCGAGGTCCTGCTGCGGCGTTTGACGTACCGGTGAGGCGGCGGGCTGCACGGCCCGCCGCCTCACCGTCAGGCGCTCACGAGCTCGGGCTCCGCGGCGACCGGCTTCCTGCCGAGGTTGAACACCCCGACGCCCACCGCGACGACGGCCGCCGCGAGCGGCACCAGCAGCGCCGCGCGGTACCCGTCCAGGAGCGCCCCGGGCTCGCCCGAAGCCGTGGCGGCGACGTTCACCGCGGCCACCCCGGCGAGCCCGAGGGCCGCCCCGAACTGGAACGAGGTGTACAGCAGGCCGCCCGCGAGCCCCTGCTCGTCCTCGGGGACGCCGTTCGTGGCGATGATCGTCATGGGGCCGTAGGCGAGCGTGAACGCCAGGCCCACGAACAGCAGGCTCGGCAGCAGCTCCCAGTACGTGGAGTCGTGCCCGGCGGTCAGGAACAGCGCGAACGCGATCGCGGCCGACGCGAGCCCGGCCAGCAGCACCGGGGCGTTCCCGAAGCGGCGCACCAGCTTCGGCGTCAGCGTCGGGGCCAGCGCCACGTCGATGCCCATGACGAGCATCGCGAGGCTCGCCTCGATCGTCGTCCAGCCGCGCAGCTCCTGGAGGTACAGCACCGCGAGGAACTGGAACCCGAAGAACCCGGCCATGAACAGCATCCCGATCACGTTGGCGCGCAGCAGCGACCCGGACTTGAAGATCCCGAGGCGCACGAGCGGCGCGGCGTGGCGGCGCTCGACCGCGACGAACGCGGCGAGCAGCACGGCGCTCAAGGCGACCGTCCCGGCCGTCCACCCGATGCCGACGTGCGCGGCGCGCTCGACGCCGAGCACGAGCACCACGACCGCCGCGGTGACGGTGAGGCCGCCGAGCAGGTCGAACCGCTGCCCGGTCCGCTCCGGCGGGGCCTGCCGGGGGATGAGCACGGCCGCGGCGGCCAGCAGCACCAGCGACAGGCCCACGGGCATGAAGAACACCCACCGCCAGTCGAGGGCCGTCAGCAGCCCGCCGATGACCATCCCGAGCGTGAAGCCCCCGGCGCCGATGGCGCCGTAGATCATCAGGGCCCGGTCGCGCTTGGGGCCCTCCTCGAACCCGGTCGTGATGATCGAGAGCCCGGCGGGCGTCATGAACGCCGCGGCCAGGCCGGTCACGAACCGCGCGGCCACGAGCACGGCCCCGTCCTCGGCGAGCCCGCCGAGGCCGGAGAACAGCAGGAACACCAGCAGCGCGGCCAGGAACACGCGGCGGCGCCCCAGGATGTCGGCGGCCCGCCCGCCCAGCAGCATGAAGCCGCCGTAGCCGAGGACGTAGGCGCTCACGACCCACTGGAGCGACCCGGTGGACAGCCCCAGGTCGTCGCGGATCGAGGGCAGGGCGATGTTGAGCATGGCGATGTCGATGCCCTCCAGGAAGATCGCTCCTGAGAGGACGAGCAGCACACCCCATTCACGGGCTTTCACGGGTTTCTCCTCTTGACGGGTTTCCCTTGCCCGCCAATCGTCGATCCGGACCGGCCCGGGAACAACGGCGAAGACCGCAACGTTCATTCAGTCAGGCTTACCGATGGAGGACCCCGTGGAACGCGACGAACTCGAATGCTTCCTGATCCTGGCCGAGGAACTGCACTTCGGACGCACCGCCGCCCGGATGCGGCTCTCACGCGCCCGCGTCTCCCAGCTCGTCCAGCGCCTCGAACGCCGCGTCGGCGCGCCCCTGTTCGAGCGCACCAGCCGCTCGGTCGTCCTCACCGACCTCGGCGCGCGCTTCCGCGACGACGTCGAACCCCACCACCGCGCCATCGAGCAGGCCCTCGCCCGCACCGCGGCCGCCGCCAGCGGCTTCGGCGGGACCCTCCGCGTCGGCTTCTCCGCGTCCCTCACCGGCGAGATCGCCCTGAACGCGGTCGACGCCCTCCGCGCCGCCCACCCCGAACTCGCCGTCGAGATCTGCGAGATGTCCTTCACCGACCCGTTCTCGCAGCTGCGCGACCGCTACTACGACGTCCTGCTCATGGAGCTCCCCGTCCGCGAGGACGACCTCGCGAAGGGCCCCACCCTGCTCACCGAGGGCCGCATGCTCGCCGTCGCCGCCGACCACCCGCTCGCCGAGCGGCCCTGGATCACCATGGACGACCTCGCCGCGGTCGCCCTCATCGCCACCGACGGCGACCTCCCCGCCTACCGCCGCGCGCTCCAGTCCCCGCAGCGGACCCCCTCGGGCCTCGCGATCCCGCAGGGCCCGACCGTCACCAGCCTCCAAGAAGCCCTCGTCTTCGTCGCCGCGGGCAAGGGCGCCCTCCTCATCGGCGCCCACGCCGCGTCCTACCAGGCCCGGCCCGGCATCGCCCACGTCCAGGTCGTCGACGCCGAACCCGTCCGCTACGGCCTCGCCTGGCGCGCGGGGGAGGGCACCGCCGCCCTCGACGCCTTCACCGCGCACGTCGCCGACGCGATCCCGGCGGCGCACCGCTCGCTGGCGGCGGCCTAGCCCTTCATCACCCGCAGGAGGGCGGGAAGCCCGGTCGCGAGCCCTTCCCGCTCTTCGGCGCTCATGCCCGCGGCCCAGCCCTCATACCGGGCATGCAGGACTTCGGCGGCCGTGCGGTGCAGTTTCCGCCCAGCCGCGGTGATCGCCAACCGGTAGAACCGCCGGTTCTCGGAGTCCCTCTCCCGCGACACCAGCCCGTCCGCCTCCAAGTCGGCGACCAGTCGGCTGACGCTGCTCTTCTCCAGGCCCAGCCGCTCCGCGAGCTCCCGCTGCGACATCCCCGCGTAATGGTCCAGCTCATGCAGTGCGAACAACTGCGACATCGACAGCGCCCGCCCGGGCACCACGTCCTCCATGAGGGCGAACTCCGCGGTGCGCACGACCTCCATCAGGAGGTGGTGCAGGTGATGCGCATCGGAACTCATAGTTGCATCCTACAACCAAGCGGCGTACGCTCAAAGTTGTAGAGCACAACTATGAAGGAGATGAAAGATGCCGCACGACCACGAAGCCCACCGTCACGGGGAAGCGATCGAGGGAGGCCACAGCCGCCGCTACAACCGCCTCGCCCGCCTCCTCTTGAAATCCCAGTACCGGCGCATCGCCGCCGACATCGCGGCCGCCGCCCCGCACGGCGCCGCCGTCCTCGACATCGGCACCGGCCCCGGCCTCCTCCTCCGCGCCCTCGCCACCACCCGCCCCGACCTCCGCCTCACCGGCATCGACCTCGCCCAGGACATGATCGACCACGCCACCGAGAACCTCGCCGACCTCCGCGTCGACCTCCAAGCAGCCGACGTCGCGAACCTCCCTTTCGACAACGCCACCTTCGACCTCATCGTCACCACCTACAGCTCCCACCACTGGTCCAACCCCGAATCGGCTGCGGAGGAAATCAAGCGAGTTCTCCGTCCTGGGGGCCGCCTCCTCGACTACGACTTCGAAAGGGCCCCCTTCACCACCCTCGAAACCGCCCTCCCCGCAACCTCCCGCACGAAGTTCCGCGCCCCGTGGTCCCTGGTCATGAAGACGATCCGCTTCGAGGCGCGCCGGCCGATGACCGAACAGTGACGGCGCGATGCCGGCCGCCCCTACCGTCCCGGACATGAACCCGAACCCGCTGCCGCCCGAACTCCACCAGCTCGCCGACCAGACCGAGCTCGGCGCCCACCGCGCGGTGTACCGCCCGCGCGCGACGCCCGTCGCGGTCCCGCTCGCGGTCGCGCTCACGATCTACGTGCTCGCCGCCGCCTGCCTCGCCGGGAGCAACATGCTGGAGAACAGCTTCGGCGTGATCATGCTGGTCGTCTTCACCCTGTTCATCGGCCTCGGCGTCCTCAACGTCCTCCACGCGAGGCGCCGATCGGGTGCCGCCGACGAGCTCCACCTCTTCGACCACGGCCTGATCGTCAAGGGCCCCAAGACCCTCGTCTCCCTCCACCACTGGGACGACGCCACCGTCTACCAGCGCCTCTTCCACTACCCCCAGACCGGCCTGACGACTTACAACTACCTCCTCGTCGCCCCCGACGGCGCCGCCATCAGCATCGGCGACCCCAAGGGCGCCACCGGCTCCGCCCTCATGAACCTCCCCGACCTCGACCACTTCACCCTCGGCGCCGCCTTCGACCGCCCCGACGAATGGGGTCCCGCCGTCCAGTCCCAGATCACCCGCGCCCAACTCCCCGCCGTCCTCGCCCGCCTCCAGCACAACGACCCCGTCACCTTCGGCCCCCTCACCCTCGACCGCGACACCCTCACCGTCGACGGCACCGCCATCCCCCTCACCGGCCTCCAAGACGCCGCCGTCCACGACGGCACCGCCGTCTTCAAGTCCTACAACCGCTACTTCAAAACCCGCGAACCTATCCACACCATCCCCAACTTCTTCCTCTTCAAAGAAGCCCTCCAAGCCCAGACCAACCGCCCCTGGTCCTAACCGGAACCGAAGCGCGAGCACCGACCGAAGAGTGCAGGGTCGATACAGTGGGGCGATGAAGGCCGTCGACTGGCTCACCCCTGCTGCGACCGTCCTTGCGGCGCTGATCATGATCACGCCCTTGGTCTTCGGCTCGCAGCGCCCGGACCCCGAAGAACCCGATCGGCGGACCTCGCATCCCGGTAGGTGGTGGGCGCTCTCAGCGGTGTCCGCCGTCATCGCGGCCGTCATCGGGGGACTCGCCCTGCCGCCCTGGGGATGGCTCGTTCCGACGGGGGTCTCCCTCACGACCGCAGCCGCTATCATCGTGATCACTTCGGTGCTCAAGAGACTTCGCACGCCGCCGATCGACCCAGCCACACAGCAGTTCCTTCAGCACCGGGACGCGGCGTTCGGCGGCTTCGTCTATGACCGCGACGCGCTACCAGATCTCGTGGTCGTGTACACGGAGCACGACCTCTCCGACACCAACCGCTTCAGCGGACAGGACCCCACCGGACAGCAGGCCAAGGAATCGGTCTCTCAGCACCGCAGAACCTTTGCAGAGGTGGCCGTCGATCCCGCGTACCTCCATCTCGCCATCACCGGCGACGCAGGGATCGGCAAGACGAGCCTGCTGGAGTTCTGGAACCACGAACTCGCCTGGCGCCCGGGCGCCGTGAAACGCGACACGCCGCTGAAGCGGATGGTTCCGCTCCTGACCTCGGCGCGGAACCTCGTGGGGAAGAAGCACGTGGCCGAGGCGTTCGGAGACCAAGGCGAATCGCTCCTCTCCACTCCTCCGGGCCCGGGGCTGCAATGGCTCGTCATGATCGACGCCTTCGACGAGATCACCGGGGCCGACGAGCGCGCCGCAGTCGAACGAGTTGTGTTCGCAGCGATCGACGAAGCTTCCAGCGCCGGAGGCCCGGTCAAGTACGTCATCACCACGCGGGGTCTCACCGACGATCGCTGGCGGAGCTTCGACAGCCGCGGCGTCACCGAGTTCCGCTTGCAGCCGTTCACGACCGAACAGCTCCGCGCATTCCTGGTCCGCCGGGAGACCAGCACCCGCGACCGCGGCGACGACTCCGCGGCCCGGGAGGCCGCCGAGCGGAAAGCCGACCGGTTCCTCAACCGGTGGAAGGCCGCGGACAACCTGCTCGAACTGCTGCGCCTGCCGCTGCTCGCGCGGGTGGCCGCGTCCATCTACTTCGACGACGAGCAGGCCGCAGGCATCCCCGCCCGGCGCGTCGACATCTACCGAGACGCCGTCGAGCACTGGATCTCCCAGTTCTCGAAGCGTCTGAGCCATGGCCGGGACGGCAGCACCTCGCTCCGCCTCCTCACCGCATGGGGAGGCGACAACGGGCTCCCCGATGCGGAAAGCGCCGTCCGGGCCCTGCTCGAACGGCTGGCTGTCCTCCACCTCGAAGACCCCGACCGGTCGATCGCGAAGGCCGCTTGCGAAATCCTGGAGGTGTCACTGCACCCCCGGCAGCCGAGGCATTGGGACGCGGTGAAGACCCTACTGGAGGCCACCGGACTCATTCATGACGTCAATACTGAGCGGCCTCGGTTCCTGCACAAGACCTTCGCGGAGTTTCTCGCCGCAGCGACGAACGCGTCCCGCCTCCAGGACGTCGGCGATTGGACTGCGGGGCTCACCGACCCGGAACGCCGCGTCGCCACGGTCTTCGCGTTCGACAGGCTCGCTGCCGAACGGCGGCAAGGGCTGATCGGGGCGATCCTCGCCGATCCTGCGCAGGCTGTCACCTGCGGATGGATTGCTG
Organism: Glycomyces mayteni; assembly: GCF_042428885.1. Classification (NCBI taxonomy): domain Bacteria; kingdom Bacillati; phylum Actinomycetota; class Actinomycetes; order Glycomycetales; family Glycomycetaceae; genus Glycomyces; species Glycomyces mayteni. The sequence continues at coordinate 62,698 of NZ_JBHMBP010000006.1, read as the reverse complement.
CCGAGGGACTTTGCATCACCAGTGATCACGGACAAGTGGACGATGCGCTTCGCGCGCGGCTGATCGACCGCTGTGTGGACGCGATCCCCCGAAGCGCCCACGGCCCATGGTGGCCGGTGATCGCGATGCTTGCAGGAGTCGATGCCGCCCGAACTCGATTGGAGGGCTTCATCACTGAGCGGAGAGCCGAGGACACGACACTCGCGAGGATCGCCGCAGAAGTCGCCAAGCACCATCCAGGGGCGGTCGTCCTGCTCCAGGTGCTCGCGGCCGACCGGGCCGTCGACCCGTTCGCCCGAGTCACTGCCGCCTATGAGCTTGCCGAGCACCACAAGGGTGTCGGCATCGGGATGCTGAACGGCTTCGCAATCTCCACGAGTCTGCCACAGTTTCTCCGTGTCCTGGCCGCCGAAAGACTAGTGCGGCATGACAGGCAGTCTGGACTCGCTCTCTTGCGGGAGTATGCCTGTGGGGCCAAGTTCGGACTTTGGCAGCGCATCAACGCCGCAGGGTTCCTGGCGGAGCACGACCGTGAAGCGGGGCTCCTGCTACTCACGGAGTTCGTCACCAATCCGGTGTACACGGGATACGAGCGCATTGCGGCAGCACGCGAATACCTCAAGTACCACCGTGAGGACGGCATCAGACTCATCCGCCGATCTGCCACTGACCCGTTCTTGGACGACGGCGTACGTGTCAATGCGGCAGGGGCCCTGGTCACTTTCGACCGAGAGTCCGGTCTTCGACTGCTCGTCGAACTCATCGAGAACGAAGCCGCCTCAGGCTACTCCAGGATCAACGCCGCCGGCTCCCTTTGTGAACACGACCAGGCGTCGGGGACAATCTGGCTCACACAGTTCGTCGACGAGCGTTCCTTCCAGCCCTCGGCACGTGCCTATGCCGCCCATGTCCTCGAACTCCGGAGCCCAGGCAAGGGACTGCCACGCCTGCGCGAGTTCGTCAACGATCCGACTCTGAACGATCATGAGCGCATCCAGGTGGCGCAATATCTCGCCAACCATGATCGGCGGGTCGGGATCGACCTGTGCCTTCGCTACTTGGTCGAGGATGGTCTCGATCCGTACGCTCGAATTACTCTCCTTGACATGCTCGCGGCGGAGACTTCCGACGAGGGAATCCCGAAGCTCCATGAGATGGCACTCGACAGCGACATCGACTACCACAGCCGAATCCGTGCGGCAGAGCGTTTGGTCGAGTACGAATTCGACGCAGGCACTCAAGTGCTGCGGTCCATCGCAGCGGACCCGTCACTTCCACCCTGGGAGCGAACCGACGCACTGACCTACCTGGCAAAGTACGACCGGGAAGGTACCCGAGCGGCGCTCAACCGGATCTCCATGGACTCGTCGAGCCGCTGGCTCGACCGGACTCGTGCCATCGAAGCCCTCGCCGCCGTCGATCTCGAAACGGCGCTAACCCGGTTGCGCGCAATCAGCACTGAGCAACATGCCCCCGGATCTGTCCGCTTGATCGCGATCCGGCGGCTCGCGCAGTTCGACCGCACCGGTGTGCTGGAGATCCTGGGGGCGTTGGCGACATCCCCCGCCGAGAGTGGGTACACCCGAGCCGGCGCGGCATCACAGATGGCAGAGTTCGGCGCCGCGGAGGGAGTCGAGCTGCTTCGTGGTCTCCTCTCAGACCCCTCCCTACCCGATTCATGCGGTGTCCAGGCAGCTTGGCATCTTCTCAGTCACGATGCCGAGACTGCAGCAGCGTCATTGCGGAAACGGATCGCGGACCCTGCCACGGATGACTCTGACCGGTGTGAGGCCGCCGCCCACCTCGCATCCCACGACCGCGAAGTCGGACTGTCCGCGCTCAACTCCCTTGCGACCGATACGCGCGTAGATGAAGACGACCGAGTGAGAGCAGTGCAGAGGCTGTCGAGATTCGATCGCCGCAAGGCGATTGAACTCGCCGGACTACTGGCCGCTGAGGCGTCGCTCAATCTTTCGGCCCGGATAGAAGCAGCTCGTGTTCTGGCGAGTGTCGACAGGGGAACGGGACTGCCCTTGCTGCGGTCGCTCGCCTCGGCGGAGGGCTTGAACGACACTGAGCGGTTCGACGTTGCGGCGGCCTTGACCGGCTTCGACCGCAACTTGGCATGTCGACTTCTGCGTGAACTTGCCAAGGACCTGGACGCCAAGGACACGACGAGGGTCGATGCCGCGGGTCGGCTGGAGGATCTCGACTGGCCCGAGTGCTTCGGCCTTCTGTGCGATTTCGCTCTCGACAAAGGGATCGACGATCAGGCCCGAGTCGCCGCTGTATCGAGGATCATCGATTTCGATCCAAGCCGGTTGCCCGATCTGCGGATCCTCGCCACGGACTCGGAGATCGAGGTGTTCGCCCGAATCGGCGCGGCCGCGCAACTCGCCGCCTTCGACCGGGTCGAGGGCCTGGAATTGCTCCGCTGCTACGCTGTCGCACCGGAACTGGGCAGTGCAGCACGCGCCCGGGCGGCGAGTCAGCTCGCATGGCATGAGCGTCTCGAAGGCGTGCAGCTGCTTTCCGAACTGGCTCAGGACACCTCGGTGGACTCGCTCCAGCGGGTCAACATCATGCGCTGGTTGACCTGGCACGACCGGAAGGGCGGTCTCTCCCTGCTCCGCAGCGCGACCTCCGACGAAACCGGACCGACGGCCACTGCATGGGCCGCTTTCGCCTTGGCGGAGTGGTCGGAGGACGAGGCGGTCGAGATCATGGACGCGCAGAAGTCTGATCCGGACCTCGATCTGGAGGCCCTGGCGTCGGCGGCCGCGGATCTGAGGGAGCACCACCCGTCCGCGGCTGACCGCGCCGAGCAGTGGATTGACCGGCTGCGGCCGTGATCCAGCCTGCGATTGATTGACGGGTATCACTGTGATGCAGGCGGATTGAAGCTTCGCTGAAACTCAACACAACGCTTTGTCAGGTTACGCTTGCTGAGTGCAGGCGCAGGGTCGACAATGAACCCTACCGCCTACAGTGATTGAGGGAGACCATGGCAACAGCCGCCGATCAGGCGTCCGGTGTATCAGAGCTCATCGGCGAACTGCGGCTGGCTGCGCTACCGGGATCGGTCGGGTCGGCACGCGACATGGTCCGCAGCGTCCTAGGCGCCTGGGACCTCAGCAGACCGCCGCAGCTTGTGGAGAACGCGCAACTGGTCGCCTCGGAACTAGTGGCACACGCGGTCGGATCGCAGTCGGCGGCACCGCGGCAGTTGCAGACGTTCGTCGATTTTCACGGCCGACGCGTGGGGATGATCGTCCTCCGGATGCGGATGGAGCAGCGGAGCCTCCTGGTCGAGGTGTGGGACGACCGCACCGAGCCCCCCGCGATCCCTGAGCCTCCGTCCGAGGAAGGCGGCCAGGTCGAGGGCCTCGCGGTCGGCTCGGTCAGCAAGGCCTGGGACTACTACCTCCCCGGATCGGGCGGACGGGTCGTGTGGGCCGAGCTCCACCTTCCCCATTCGCTCGGGGCTGCGACCATGGGCGAGTCCTAGAACAACTCCGCGGCAGCCGCCGCTCGCCGTACCGCTACCCGCCCGCCGGGGCGGCCGTCCTCCGGCCGCCGCTGCAACGGCTGCGAGTGGCTGCGGATGAGCCGTGCCAGTTCTGCGGAGCGATCCGCCGCAGCGCCCTCCTTGCTCCAGGTCGCGCCGACCAGGAGGTACGAGTCCTCGGTCACGAACGACCTCCCTGTCGCCGCCATCTCGTCGATGTGCCTGCGCACCTTCGGTTCGCTGGAGTAGTCGCCGAACTCGATCGGCCGCGCCACCCAGTGGACCAGTGCGTAGCCGTGGGCTCGGGCCCAGCGGAGCAGTCCGAGGGGGTTCGCGAACGACGAGAGCATCAGCAGCACGCGCGGAAAGCCCATGGCGATTGCCTTGCGGCTGATGTGGTCGCCGTGCTCGCCGCCCCAGAGGTGCGGCAGCCGGATCTGCGGATCCGGTGAGGGAAGGTACGGAGGATTGCTGATGAGGCAGCCCTGCGCGGGAACACCCTCCATCGCCTCGAAGAAGTCCCCGTGGGTGAGGCGGTACCGGTCCTCCAGCGCGTGGTCCACCACGTTGGTGCGGGCGCTGTGGAACGAGGCCCCGTCGATCTCAAAGCCGTGCACTTGGATCGAGGAGCCGACGCGCCTGAGGACGCCGCAGATCGTCTTGGCGGTGCCCGCGCCCAGCTCTACAAGTTTGAAAGCGCTCCCATTCGCGCGTTCATGCCTCCGGATCAGATCTTCGACGCACATGCCGTAGAACTCGGATTCCTCTTCGTCGTAGAAGGGGGTCGCCGACAAGGGGCTGCTCCTAATGCGCGTTGCCGTGGGACGCTGCCACGGGCTGCTCGATGAGGTCGATGAGCTTGTCCATGGTCTGGTCCGCGAGACGGGCGTCCGCCTCGACCGAGTTCCAGCCGATGTGCGGGGTCACCACCGCGTTCGCGACGCCCCGGTAGTCGCTGTTCCTCGGCATCGGCTCGGTGTCCAGCACGTCCAGGAACGCCGTCGCATTCGGATGCACGCGCAGGAACTCGACCAGATCGCGGTCGTGGATCAGGCCGCCGCGGGCGGTGTTCACGATGATGACGTCGTCTTTGAGGAGATCGAGCGTCTCGGCCCGCAGGTACTGTTCGGTCGCAGGGTTCAGCGCCAGGTGGAGGGTCACTATGTCGGCCCGCGTGAGAATCCGCCGGATGTCGTAGCCCGAGGTGCGGGAGTTGACGGTCTCGACCATGAACCCCAGCGCCTCGCACAATTGGCGCACGATCCTGCCCGTCGCGCCGTACCCGAGCACGGCGACTACGCGCCGCGGCGCCTCCCTGCCCTGGAACGCGAAGTAGTCCCATTCACCGGTCCGCACACTCTGCACCGCGGGCAGGATCCTGTTCAGCCCCATCAGGATGAACGCCAGCGTCTTCTCGGCGAGCGTCCGCGCCGAGTAGCCGGGGAACCAGTGGACGCGGATGCCCGCCTCCTTGCAGGCGTCCACGTCCACGTGGTCGATGCCCGCCGAGCACGAGACGACCGCACGCAGCTCGGGAAGGGATTCCACTGCGCGCCTGTCCATCGGGGTGAAGGCGTTGATCAGGACGATCTCCGCTCCGGCGGCACGCCGGATCACCTCGTCGATGGAACGATTCAACACGTTCGATTCGTGCACTTCAAGGTCGCATATCGATGCCAAGCGATCGATCTGGGGTTGCCGCAGGTTCGTCCTGCCCAGGATCTTCACCGATTTCATATGGACCTCCATTGGGTGACGAACTCGTCGAGGACGGCGTGCTTCATGGTCAGCGGGTAGGGATTGAACCGGTCGATGAGGCGTTTTGCCTTGAGCGCCCTGCGTCGCCAGGCGCCCTTATCCGGCTTGGGGATGATCTGCTGGAACCGCACCATGAACGACTCGACGGAGTCGTGGACGCACAGGAGCCCGAGCAGTTCCGCCTGGCCTGCGGTGATCGAGTCGGCGACCGAGACGTTGTCGCTGTAGCAGAGCTCGTCGCCGATCTTGAGGAACGAGTACGCGCCGGCCCGGGAGAAGATCCTGAATCCGGACAGACCGCTGTCCTCGGTGAACTGGGAGAAGTCGTCCTCGTAGATCAATTTGACGTCAATGCCCAATATCTCGAACACGAACAGCAGCTTCACGAATTCATCGGACTTGAGGTCTCTCAGTGAGAACCCGACTATGCGCCTCGATCTGGTCCGGTAGACCCGATTGCAGAGCGCTTGGTGTGCCAGGTACATGAAGCCTTCAGGCGAATACCAGAACCCCATTTCCGAACCGCGGGTCATGGCGTCGAACCGGTCGTACGGATCCACGTAATTGACGTTGCTCCTGCTGTACCAGAGGTCGGAGTTCTCCACTGCTCCGAACGGCGTCGCCAATGCCTCCAGACTGGCGAGGTTCCCAATGGTGAAGGGCAGGTAATCGGCGATCGGCAGAATGCGCAGGCTGCCTCCGCTGATCGCGAACGTCTGCGTGCAGAACAGTATCTCGCCCGGCCCCCGGTGCCCCGACATGGCGAATTCGCAGTAAAGATCGAAGAACTCGGGACGCGGGATCGCGTTGAAACTGCCGATGGTGAGGATGAACCGGTACCGCGGGTTCGACCGGATGAGCTCCCGGATCTGCGGCAGCGACGAGAGATAGCTGTCGACAGTGCAGCAAACGAGGCTGCCCTTCGGCAGCGGCAGGACGTCTCCGCCGGTCAGATGCTGCGCCTGTACGACCAGCGGGTTCCGATCGGTCTCTCCGATGATGCCTATGCAGCCGAGCGCCGTCATTCGTTCACGCCTCCGGGATCGCGCCAGCCGTCGACGATGCCGTCGAGCCGTTCGAGCACGCCCCGCCGGTGCGCGGCCTCCCGTGCGCCGAGTTCTCTGGAGATCTCCATTCGGGCCAGCTGTTTCGTCAGTGAATCACTGCCCAGCAGAGAAGTCTCGCGTTCCTGGAGATATTCGATCGAACCGTGGAGATGATCGAGCGTCTCTGAGATCTTCAGTGACTTGATCACCACTATCATCAATGCTCCGAGTAGACCTGCAATCGTGACACCCGCACCGTACGCCCCCGCATACTCGGAGAACTTGATGAGACTCGAATCCGGAAGAACCGCCACCAGCGCGAACAAGAGCATTATGCTGCGCAGCCCGAGCCCCAGCCGGTAGACGCGCCGCGCTTTGCGCCTGTGTCGCGCAATCTGCGTCCCGATCCACTCGTCGGACGACGCCTCCGGCACGGATCTCCGAGGCTTTCTATCACTGCTCGGGCCAGTCATCGGTGCCACTTTCCAGGGCAGTTGAGAGGAGTCTGCCCTTACGGATATTTTCACAGCTTGCGAACTGTCCTCAAGGTCCCGTACGTGCCGCTCAAGTGTCGGATACGCGACAGTCGCGCGTCCGATCCCACGCGTGCATTTCAGTAACATGACAACTGCCGTAAGTGATATCGCAATGGTATGACACCCCGCATCTCCGCGACACCCCACGAACGACCGAACACGGGGGAGGTGAAATACCCTTTGCGGTATGGCATCACTCACTCCGGGCGACCGGCTGCGGCTGGCCCGGGAGATGGACGAGACTCGCGTACGCATGCAGCGCATGAGCATGCAGCGGGATCGACCCGGCATCACTGAACGTTCCAAGGGAGCGGACGCAGCCGTCGTGAACGGGCTTGAGCGCTCTTATGCGCGGCTTGGCGCTGCGTTCGACGCAGTCGAAGCACCATGGGCTCTGACCGGGAGCCTGGCGGTCTCCGTCCGGGTCGAACCCGCGTACTTGACTCACGCGGGCGTGGTCCTCGCCGTCAGGAACGAGCAGATCGCTCACGGCATCCTTGACGGCTTGGAAGAGCAAGGATTCCGCCTGCTCAGCGTCACCGAACAGATGTCGGTCAAGAACTGGGACCACGAGCACGGCCGCCCGGCCGACCCGAATCACCTCGAGATCGAGCACCACCCCAACGGTCTCGTCGCGGGAGCCCACCTCGTCGACGACACCGGCGAACGTGAACTCGAAGTGGACCTGGTCTTCGCGGCATCCGGCATCGAAGCCGAGATCACCGCCGCTGCCGAGCCGCTGGAAATTCTTCCAGGCCAGGTATTCAGGGTCGCCCGCACCGGCCACCTCATCGCCCTGATGCTCCTGTCGCTCGGCGACACCGGCCGGCAGCCCGAGCCCGGCCAGTTTGCCTCGATGGACGCCTTCTCCTCCGAACAGGCCTACATCGGCATCCGCGACCGAGCCGATCTCACCGCCTTGACGAACGCGGCCGCGGACGACGACTGGCGCCTCGCCTGGGAAGCCGTCGACCTGATGGCGACTCGAAGCGCGACCAGATCCCGAGACCTCCGATCAGAACTGGCGGCATTCCTGGCGGAGTCGCAAGACTGAGACCTCAAGCCCACCCGTAAACCCGGGTGCACCCCGGACCTCGCGCATGTCAGAGTCGTTCCACTTCCTCTAAGAATGGAACCTGCGCGATGACCGACTCCGAGACCATGGTCCTCTGGCGCCCTTGCGGACCGTCCGAGCTTGCGCTGGTTCGAGAGTCCGGCTGGAGCGCCTGGCCCCCGAGGCTCCCCGAGCAGCCGATCTTCTACCCGGTCCTCAACGAGGACTACGCGGCCAAGATCGCCAGAGACTGGAACGCTCCCCGCGACGGCGTCGGCTACGTGACCCGCTTCGAGGTCGACCGTGCCTTCGCCGAGCGCTACCCGGTCCAACAAGCCGGCGGCAGCACCATCCTCGAACTCTGGGTCCCCTCCGAGGAACTCGAGCAGTTCAACCGCCACATCATCGGCCCCATCGAAGTCGTAGCCGAGTACCGCGTCAAAACTCCGAAGGCCGAAACCGGTAAGCCCAGAGACAACGAAATGGCCCGGACTGCCCGATCCGGACACTTCTAGTCCTCCAGGAATAATCGAGGCGTACGGGAACCTATACCCGCAGGTCAGGGCGGTGTCCGACGGACTCAAACCTAGATAAACTGGTGAGGACGGCTCTGCTCGGGTCAATCGCCGGAAGGTGCTGACGCTCTCCCGACGGTCTCGACTGCGGATCGGAGCCGCCTCTGCGCATCGATGAACCAGTCGATGAACTCCGGCCAGGCGTCGGTGTCCTCGATCGAACCCAGTCGGTAGTCGGCGATCCTGCTCGCCTTCCTGCCCTCGAGCGCCTCGAACTTGAGCGAACTACCGTAGGAGGTCTCCAGCGCTGCCCGGCGCTCAAGGAAGCGTTCGAAACTCATTGACGGCTCGATCTGCTCTCGGTTGTGCAGGTAGAGCTCGGAGCGCAGTGAATCCCGGGTGAAACTCATCCCGTATTGCGTCCCGCGAGGCGCCCCGGTCGAGAAGTCGATCCAGTTGACCGAGTTCCTACGACCGGGGCGGCACCATCCATGACCGCGCTGGCTGATCGCATTGGTCAGCTGTTCCCAAAACGCAAGGTAGAGCGGTCGCTTCCCCTCGCCGCGCTGCTGGGCCGCGGCGGTCGACCGGACGCGTTTCCCCCAGTCGTTCGGGGCTGCGACCACGTTGAACTGCAACGCGGGAGCCGAGTCCCCGATGCGCCAGACACGGACGGCGATGCCGAAGAACCGGGTGTCGGAGTCAGTGCGCTCGTTGAGCCAGTCCAGTGCCCTGCGGTGTTCCTCGCGGAAGCTCCATGCGATCCAGACGACGGCCGCCGCATTGGTCCCCGCAGCGTAGGTCAGCAGCTGGCCGAGATGGTTGTGGTCGGTATCGGCGAGCTGGTTCTCGATGATCACGCGGTCACCAGTTGAGAGGTCAGTGCCGATGAGGTCGAGCGAGAAGTCGCCGACCGGGTGCTCTGCCTGCTCGAGTTCCAACTCCATGCCGAGCGCCTCGGCCAGTGCATCGGCGTTGTTCAATAGCCAAGGAGTGAAGTGATGTGCCTCGTGGTGCCAGATTTCGCGCAGATCGACCGCTTCAAGGCGGGCGACGAGGGGATCGCCGTTCATCGTTCCAGATTAGCCTCGCCCACGGAACTCGACATGGTCCGCCAGGGAGGCTGCTCTGGAATCCACACAGCGTCCATCTGCTCAGTCTTGTTCTGAGGGTTGTACAGAGAGTGCGGATACGCTAACGTCCTTCATGTAGTGAGGGCGTTACGCAAAGTGGGGGTAAGTCTGACGCCGTTTCTTCCCAAGGGAGGCAGCGTCATGACCGGAAGCGTTCGGGACATCCTTGACCACATTCGAGTTGCGTCGCAGACCAATGCGGAACGAGGCAGACGTTTCGAGCAGCTTATGCTCGCCTTCTTCCGCACTGATCCGCAATGGCGGCAGCAGTTTTCTGAGGTGTGGATGTGGTCCGACTCCCCTCTCGCCGAGGACAATGCCACCGACATCGGCATCGATCTCGTGGCGCGAGAGGCCGGATCCGAAGAGTTCTGCGCGATTCAGTGCAAGTTCTACGAGCCGGACAAGGTGATCCGCAAAGCCGACATCGACTCCTTCTTCACCGCCTCGGGCAAGAAGGGCATCAACCGACGGATCATCGTGTCCAGCACCGACAAATGGGGCCCGAACGCCGAGGCCGCCCTCGCGGACCAGCAGGTCGAGGTGACCAGGGTCGGCATGTCCCAGCTCGATACGAGCCCGATCGACTGGAGCAAGGTCGCCTCCGAGCACGCGTGGGCCGCAGGGGAGCGTCTCGGGCCGCGCTATCTGCGCGCCAAGAAGGCGCCCATGCCGCATCAAGATGAGGCTATCGAAGCCGTGCTCGCCGGGTTCGAGACGCACGACCGTGGTCGTTTGACCATGGCCTGCGGCACCGGCAAGACCCTGACCTCGCTCAAGATCGCTGAACGGCTTGCCTCCGCACATGAAGATCCCATCAGTGTGCTGGTCTTGGTGCCGTCGATCGCCCTGCTGTCCCAGACCATGCGCGAATGGGTCACCGAGGCCGAGGCTGCTCTGCGGCCCTTCGCGGTGTGTTCAGACCCGAAGGTCTCGAAGCAGTCCAGACTGTCCGACTCCGGCGACCAAGCGGTGCACGATCTCGCCTTGCCCGCCACCACGAACGCAGCAAAGCTCGCCGATCGGATCCGCAGTGGCGACTACGGGCCTGGAATGACCGCGGTCTTTTGCACATACCAGTCGCTGCCCGTCATCGCCAATGCTCAGGCTTCAGGTCTGGACGCCTTCGACCTCGTCGTCTGCGACGAGGCGCACCGCACCACCGGCGCAATGCTCGCCGGGCGGGACGAGTCCAACTTCACCCGGATCCACGACCCGCAGTACATCGCCGCCGAGCGGCGCCTGTACATGACCGCGACGCCGCGGATCTTCACCGAGCCCGCCAAAGCGGACGCCCAGCGGGCGAGCGTCGAGCTCTGCTCGATGGACGACGAGGCGAGGTTCGGGCCCGAGTTCCATGAGTTGGGCTTCGGGAAGGCGGTCGAGGCCGGTCTGCTCGCGGATTACAAGGTCATGGTGTTGGGCGTCGATGCGAGTTATGCGGCCAGAACCTTGCAGGTGGAACTCGCCGACGACAACATGGAACTCAACGTGGCCGACGCCGCCAAGGTGATCGGAGTCTGGAACGGGCTGTCCAAGCGCCTCGGGCCCTCGATCGCAGAGAGCGGATTTCGCCCCGGCGAGGCGCCCATGCGGCGTGCCGTCGCCTTCGCGCAGAACATCGCTGCGTCAAAGCACCTGGCCGAAATCTTCTCGCAGGTGACCGAGCGACTCGGCGGAACCGCCGAGGAGAGTCTGCGCTGCGAGGTCGAGCACGTCGACGGAACGATGAACGCCCTGGAGCGCGGCAGAGCCCTCGAATGGCTGAAGGCCGAACCCGGTGAACGCACGGCTCGCATCCTTTCCAACGCCCGATGCCTGTCCGAAGGTGTGGACGTGCCGGCGCTCGACGCGGTGCTGTTCCTGCACCCGCGCAACTCGATCATCGACATCATCCAGGCCGTGGGACGTGTAATGCGGCGGGCTCCTGGCAAGGATTACGGCTACATCATCCTCTCCGTCGCCATTCCGGAAGGCGTACCTCCGAACGAGGCCCTCGATGACAACGAGCGCTACAAGGCCGTATGGCAGGTTCTCAATGCCCTTCGCTCGCATGACGATCGATTCAACGCCGAAATCAACCGGATCGGCCTCAACAAGTCCCGCTCTGATCGGATTCTCGCTGGGCACATCGCCGCCGACGACGACCCGAGCGACCTTGGGAACCTCGTGCAGGCCGCCCGCAGCGGTATGGCATCGGTCGAGGACTGGCGCGACGCCATCTACGCACGGATCGTGCAGAAGGTCGGCACACGGGTCTACTGGAAGGAGTGGGCCAAGAAGATAGCGGACATTGCGGGCGACCACATGGCCCGCATTAACACCGCCGTTGAGCTCCCGGGCAAGCGAGTCGTGTTCAACACGTTCGTTGCAGCCTTGCGTTCGAACCTCAACCCCTCCATCTCAGAGCACGATGCTGTCGAGATGCTCGCGCAGCACTTGATCACGAAGCCGGTCTTCGACGCGCTCTTCGAACGGTACGAGTTCGCCGAGTACAACCCGGTCTCGAAAGCATTGGACACGGTGCTCGAAGCACTCGGTGATCAGGCACTAGACACGGAGCGAGACGAACTCAAACGGTTCTACGAGCAGATCCGAGTCCGCATCGAGGGCATCGACAACCCTGCGGGGCGGCAGAAGATCCTTCTAGAGCTGTACGAGCAGTTCTTCAAGAACGCCATGCCCCAGGTCTCAGACAGGCTCGGCATCGTCTACACACCGGTCGAAGTCGTCGACTTCGCCCTTCATCTCACCGATCAAGCGCTGCGGAAGTACCTCGGTGCCTCGCTGAGCGATGAAGGGGTGCAGGTGATCGACCCGTTCGTGGGCACTGGATCCTTCCTCGTCCGGCTCCTGCAATCGGACCTCATCCGCCCCGAGGATCTCGAAAGGAAGTACGGCAGTGAGCTCCACGCGAACGAGATCGTCCCGCTCGCCTATTACATCGCCGCCGTCAACATCGAGGAGGCGTTCCACAGCAGGTCCGAGGAGGCTGCGTACCAGCCGTTCGATGGCATCGTCCTGACCGACACGTTCCAACTCTACGAGGGAGCTACTGAAGCCGCGGACGATGTGCTCGGAGGCAACACCAAGCGCGCGGTGCGCCAGCAGAGTTCGCGGATCATTGCCATCACCGGTAATCCGCCGTACTCGGTCGGACAGAACAGCGAGAACGACGGCAACCAGAACCTGAAGTATGCCAGCCTCGACCGTCGCATTCGCGAGACCTACGCGGCTAAGTCGACCGCTACGAACAAGAACTCGCTCTACGACACGTATGTGCGAGCACTCCGCTGGGCGAGTGACCGTATCGAGGACGATGGCGTGATCTGCCTCGTCGTGAACAACGGGTTCATCGACGGGAACACCGCAGCTGGCCTGCGCCGCGCCCTCACCGAGGAATTCGACGCGATCTACTGCCTCAATCTTCGAGGCAACCAGCGGACCGCCGGCGAACTCTCGAAGAAGGAGGGCGGCAAGATCTTCGGTTCCAACAGCCGGGCAGGGGTTGCCGTGCTCCTGCTTGTCAAGGGCGGCAGCGCGGCGGGAGGGGAAGCGTGCCATCTCTACTATCGGGACATCGGCGACTACCACGACCGGAAGCGCAAACTGGAGATCGTGGCGAATGGGACCGACCTCATCCGAGCACAGGGTCTGGATGCTTTCGGGTGGCAGCAGCTTGACGCGGAAGCGGACGGAGATTGGATCAACGTAAGGGACAAACGATTTCAAAGCTTCCGTGCTCTGGGCGACAAGACCGCGAAGACCATGTCGATGCCGATCTTCGAGACGCATACCTGCGGACTCAAGACGGGGCGAGACGCATGGGTGTACAGCTTCACCGACCCATCGCTGAGACATAGCGTGCAAACGATGATCGACTTCTACAACGATCGAGTGGAGCGACTGGAATCCTTCAAGGGAGACGCCGCGGTGGGCGGTCAGCTCTTCGCCGCTACCGGGAGTCAATTCAGTTGGAACAGGGCGGATCGGAGAAGACTGCTAAGAGGTGTGCGGCTACGGTTCAACGAGCATAGGGTCTTTGAAGCGACCTACCGCCCATTTATGAAACAGCATGTCTACCTCACGACAGAGACCAGCGACTGTGTCTACCAGCTGGAACGAGTGTTCCCCGAACCCGACCTCGGCAATATGGGTTTCTATACGACTGGCACCGGTTCTGAAGAGCCGTTCTCCGTGCTTGCGATCGACAGTGTCCCGGACCTGCACGCCGTAGGAACCATGAGCGTCGGACCGCTCTTCGCTCGCTACGCCTATCACCGTGTCGGTCCCGATTCTCTGGCCTTTGGCAATGCAATCGGGGGTTACGAACGATCGGACAACATCACGGACACCGCCCTCAGTGACTACCGGGAGACCTACCGAGACGACTCGATTTCGAAGGACGACATCTTCCACTACGTCTACGGCATTCTGCACTCGCCGGAGTACCGGTCGGAGTTCGAAGCGGATCTGAAGAAGTCGCTACCGCGAATCCCCAAAGTCGCACAGTTCCATGAATTTGCCCGTTCGGGCGACCGCCTCATGCGGCTGCACCTCGCCTACGAATCGGTCGAGCCGTATTCCGGCATCCGAGAGATCGTTGGCGAAGCTAAGCTGGCCGATCCCGCGGACCTCTACCGCGTCGACCGCAAGATGCGATTCGCATCCCGACAGGACCGCACCCGGATCGTCTACAACTCCCACGTCACGCTCACGGACATCCCGGAAGCCGCCTATCGCTACCAGATCGGCTCCCGTTCGGCCATCGAGTGGATCATGGACCGCTACTACGTCCGCACCGACAAGGCCAGCGGTATCGTCAACGACCCTAACGACTGGTCTGACGACCCGCGCTACATCATCGACCTGCTCAAGCGCATCGTGACCGTCAGCCTGGAGACCACGGCGATCGTGGACGCCCTCCCGCCGCTGGAGATACTGCCGGATCAATGACGCCGAAGCCGCATGCGTCCAGCGGCGGATGTTACGGCGCCGGTAATTCGCCTTGGCCAATGTTCGTCGCGGAGGAGGCCCGCCGCGACCACGACGGGTCGGACGCCTCCTGACGGCCGAAGCCTCCCCGGTACAGCGCTACCGCGAACTCGAGGATTCGAGCCGCCCGGTCCTGGTATCCCAACCAGTCGAGATGGTCGGGCTGCGCCACGAACACCGGCTCGTCCCTGTGCCCGATTACGGCGGTCCCGATCCGACGCGACTCACCTTCGCGGAAGTCAGCCAGCACGGTGTCCGACCAGCGCGACCACGCCAGCTCCACCGCCAGGCCGTCGACATCGACGCACCCCAGCGCGACCAGCCAGGAGGAACGGGCCGGCCGCCGCACCGGGTCAGCGATGCGCGCGGCGGCCGGCCCCGCCGGGAGGCGATCAGGTCGATCGTGTCGAGCGTTCAATCGACGGCCTTCCCGGCGTTCGGGCGGCAATCGGGACACCAGGCGCGTTCGTGGAGGTGAAGCCCTGGCGAGTAGTGCCACCCGGCTGCCTCGACCCGGCGCGCCATTTCCCCGTAGCCCGAGGCGGGGAAACGGAACACGCTGGGGCAGAGGCAGCATGACACCGTGACGCGGCGCCTGGACCCCACCAAGTCCAGGCCGTTGACGGTGTCGGGTCGAAGCTGATGGAAGACGACGGCCCGATAGCCGCCCGCTCGTAGGTCCGGCGCGGCCGCGGCATCGGGAGGAACCGCATCGGCCGCGGCCGCGCCGGTGGAAGCAGGCGACGCGCCGCCGCTTCCGGGACCGCCGTCCCCACCATCGACGGCGGCGTCTGAAAGATCGAGCCGCAGCGTGAAGACGCTGCGCGCGAGGAGATCGGAGAAGCCCGTCACCGCTGGACCTCGTCCTCGGGCCGCTCCTGGATGCCGCCGAGCATCGCATCGACGGCCGCGAAGGCCAGATGCTTGACCTCCTGCCTCCATTCGGCCGGACTCGACGACCACAGCAGCCCCTGCCAGCGGATGAGCCGGGTGGACGGGTCGAACGGCAGGCGCACGATCGCGATCTCCGGTCCTTCGCCGTGATGCAGGCGGACCCCGATCCGGTGCCCGCCCGCGCTGGCGCGCAGCACGAAGGTCGTCCCGGAGGAATTGACGAACTGGCCCAGGACCCGGCCGGGTTCCAGCGGTGGTCGCTGCCCTCGTGTCATCGCGTCGCTCCCGAATGCCCTAGATGAGTCGCTTGTGGACCTCAGTAGTTCTCGACTGGGTCTGGCGACAAGCCTAAGAGCAGGGGAAACGATGGCACAACGATGGAAACTGGCCGGCGGGTCGGTCAGTCGTGCCGGATCGACAGCTGGAACGGCCAAGCGGTGAGGGACAGAATGTCCATGCGAATTGTCCCGAGGGCCGTTCGGAAGAGGACGCGCGTTACTTCGGGCCTGCGGCGTTCCGGGCGTCCTCGGCGAGGACGCTCAGGTCCAGCTCGCCGTCGCGGACGCCGCCGACGAACGCCTCCCACTCGTCGGGCGTGTAGATCAGGATCGTGCCTTCGGGGTCGTCGGTCCGGCGCATCGCGACGAGTCCGTTCGTGGCGAACCCGATCTCAAGCTCGCCGGGAGTGCCGTCATCGGCATCGGGACGCACCCAGCGCGCGGCGGCGGTGTCGAACTGCCCCTTGAGGGGGTGTTCGCGGACCGGCTCGTTCATGGCGCTCCTCGGGGTGCTGGGGGAGAAGCGACAGGCGGCGGGCTCTCGGGCTCCGCCGCCGTCGCGATCAGTGGTGCTGTGTCGGGTGAGTCCTCGGCCCGCTGGCCTCCACGCCGGGCCGGTGGACTCACGACTGCGCGGGGGAGGCCTTCACCCAGGCGAGCAGGCCGTTGTAGCTGCTCGCGCTGACGGTGAGAATGGGGCGGTCGTCGGCCAGCTTGCTGTCGGACACCTGCGGGGTCTCGCCGTTGAGGCGCACCTCGACGCAGTTGTCATTCTGGTTGTTGGGGCTACGACTGGACTTGCGCCACGGCCCGATTTCAATCATTTCAGGAAGTCCTCCAGTTCGATTGAGTGACCTGATGCCACCTTGAGGCCACCGGTGAAGAACTTACCTCGCGTCGAGTCCGTCGAGACGAACCCTGAGCCCTGTGGCGACTCGACGTAGATCACGGTCTCCTCGCCACCGTCGTACTCCAGCAGCTTGAGTGTCCACGGTTGCAGGTCATAGAGACTGGCAGAGAAAGGGATGAACTCGGATGTCTGCGAACGGCAAGGCTGCGATCTTGCGCAGATCGGCCAGGATCTCGTTTCGCTCCGGACCGAGGTCGACTGCCAAGGCGGCCTCGCTCATGACGGTGAGCGCGGGGCGCTCGGACGCGATCCATCGTTCTCGTCGCTCCATGCGGAACTCGAGCCCGCTATCCCAGTCGGGATCTTCACCGAAGTTGACCTTCGTGGTGCCTCTGATCAGCCGGTAGTAGGCGGGGCCTTGGATGAGCGAAGGAAGCAGAGAATATGAGTGAAACGCCAGGTAAGAGGCGTTGTCCTCGCACTGCTGATAGAACCAGCCGTTGTCGTCCAAGGTTGCGTACTCTCGGCACCAGTCGTTCGCTCTGGCCGCTTTCACGAGGTTCGCCATGTGATCGGTGAGCGCGGGTGGAGTCCGGTAAAAGTTCGCCAGCGCGAGCACCGTACCGAGTTTGAGTCCGCGGTACCGGCCTGACTCCAGGCGGCCCAGGGTCTTCGGTGAGCAGATATCGCGCGGAATCTCGGTTCGCTCGTACCCTCGCGGGTAGTAGTCCCTCGGCCGGGTCCGCTCTGAGATGAGCTGACGAGCCAGTTCCATGAGCGGGGGCGTGCCGGGAGTCGCATCGTCGCTTTCCGTCATGGACAGAAATTGTAGAGATCGTGATCAGTCGATTACAAGATCATCCGGGGCATCGTACGCGTGTCGGATAGTGTCGGAAATCCGACTGGCGCTGAGTTCGGTTGCGCGGCTTCGGCTCTCGATGGTGGGTCTCAGATCATATGAACGCCCCTCGGTCACGTCGACTTCGACCGGCTGGCGGCGCTCGGTACCTGCGCGTATTGCGGTCCGTCAAGGCGGGGCACAGGCGACGTGGATGAAAGATGCCTGCGATGATCGCCAGTAAGGCTCGCCTCTTCCAGATCCGCTCCGCCGCGGGTAATGGGTCGACGGCAGTCCGGAAGACCCCAGGATGGTTCGGATTGAGCCGGTCACGGTCGCAAGCCGGTCGCACGCGAGGCGCGGCGATGCGCGAGGATGTCTCTTTACGCACCTGTCGCCGACGCTCGAGCGCCGGTGTCGGTCCGGCCGACGGGCATGGGCTTACGCTGGAAGGCCAGTCTTTGTCGTCGAGTGAACCTTGTAAGGAGCAATGTGAGCGCCCTCGGTAGCTTCATCTGGTCGATCGCCGATCAACTTCGGGGCCCATACCGCCCGAACCAGTACGGCAACGTGATCCTCCCGCTCACGATCCTGCGACGCCTCGACTGCATCCTCGAGCCCGACCGCGAGACGGTACGCGAGCTGGCGGCGAAGCACGACAACCCCAACCGCCTCAAAATCGAGGTCAAGAAGGCGACCGCCAGGCCCTTCTACAACACCTCGAACTACTCCTTCGCGAACCTGCTGGCCGACGCCGACGGGCTGGCGGACAACCTCGCCGACTACATCGACCGATTCTCGCCCGATGTCGACGTGTTCGAGTACTTCGACTTCAAGAAGCAGATCCTCGCCCTGGAGAAGGCGGAACTCCTGCGCGAGGTCATCACGTCCTTCAAGGCCGTTGACTTGCACCCGGACGTCGTCTCCAACGCCGACATGGGCGACGCGTTCGAGTACATCATTCGCAAGTTCAACGAGGCCGCGAACGAGACCTCCGGTGACCACTACACCCCACGCGATGCGATCCGGCTACTGGTCGATTTGCTCTTCGCAGACAAGGACGCCGACCTGACGGAGGCAGGCATCGTCCGCACGCTGTACGACCCCACTGCTGGCACCGGCGGCATGCTTACCGTGGCCGAGGAGCACCTGCTTGCGGGCAATCCCGACGCGAGATTGAGCCTGTACGGCCAGGAGTACAATCCGCAGTCGTATGCGATTTGCAAGTCCGACCTACTGGCCAAGGGCCACGACGCGACCAATATCGCCTTCGGTAACACGCTGACGGATGATGAGTTCAAGGGCCGCCAGTTCGACTTCTGCATGTCCAACCCGCCCTACGGCGTCGACTGGAAGCAGTACGCCAAGGCGGTCACGGCCGAGCGGGACCAGGCCGGTCCTTATGGCCGGTTCGCTCCCGGCCTCCCGTCCACCTCGGACGGGCAGATGCTGTTCCTGCTCCACCTGGCCCACAAGATGCGGGCACCGGAGGACGGCGGCGGCCGAGCCGGCATCGTGATGAACGGCTCGCCGCTCTTCAATGGCGCCGCCGAGTCCGGACCCTCCAACATTCGCAGGTGGCTACTGGAGAACGACCTGGTCGACGCCATCGTCGCGCTGCCGACGAACATGTTCTTCAACACGGGCATCGCCACTTACATCTGGATCCTCGACAACGCCAAGCGGCCCGAACGCAAGGGCGTGGTCCAGCTTATCGACGGCACCTCATTCTGGACCAAGATGCGCAAGAACCTCGGCTCCAAGGGCCGCGAGATCAGCGACGCCGACCGCGCCAAGGTTGTCAAGCTGTACGACGACTTCACCGCCGCTGACCAGGATTTCTCGAAGGTGCTGCGTCCCGACGAGTTCGGCTACTGGACCATCACCGTCGAGCGCCCCCTCTTCGACGAGAACGGCAAGCCGGTCGTGGACCGCAAGGGCAAACCCAAGCCGGACACGAAGAAGCGCGACACCGAGAACGTCCCGTTCACCTATGGCGGCTCGACCGCGGGAGCTACCGGCCAGGACGAGGTTATCCAGGCGTACTTCGACGCCGAGGTGAAGCCGCATGTCCCTGATGCCTGGATCGACTCGGCCAAGGTCAAGATCGGCTACGAGATCCCCTTCACTCGCCACTTCTACAAGTACGTCCCGCCCCGCCCCCTCGCTGAGATCGATGCCGATCTGGAGAAACAGGTCGTCACGATCCTCGATCTGCTGCGGGAGGTGGAGCAGTGACGCGCTTTGGACACGCAATGGAGAAGATCGACGAGCGATTTCCCGGCATAAACCTTCCGCTCATGTCGGTGTCCCAGACACGGGGCGTCATCCGACGGAGTGAGTTGACGGACGCTCCATCACGGGCGGAGTCCCTCGACAACTACAAGCTATGTCGGGCTAACGACATTGTCTTTAACAAGATGAGCATCCGGGCTGGGGCCATGGGCGTCGCAGCTGAGGACGGCCTGGTGACCTACCACTATGAGGTCATGCGACCGCGCCAAGGAATAGACCCACATTTCATCACTTACCTGATGAAGTCGTCGTGGTTTACCGAGGAACTCGTCAAGCGCGAGCGGGGGATTGGAGCAGGCGACCAGGTCAACGTTCGGACCACTGAGGTGCCATTCTCGGTGTTGAAGACGATCGACGCCTACATTCCAGGCTACGACGAGCAGCGCTCCATTGCTGAATTCCTCGACGGTGAGACCGCCCGCATTGCCACGCTCATTGAGGAGCAGCTACGCCTAATCGAGCTGCTCCGCGAGCGGCGGATTGTGATGATCTCGGAGGCGTTGGAAGGCCACGAAATGACGCGCCTTAGACGGCTCGTCGACCATGAGAGACCCATGAGTTACGGGATTCTTCAGTGCGGCGACCCGGTCGATGGAGGGATTCCCTATATTGGCCCCTCAGATATCACTGGTGAGGGCGTATCCCTTGAGCGAAATGCCCTACGAACGACAGCTCCTGAGATTGCAAGTGCCTATCAACGGACAGTTCTCTCTGGTGGGGATGTTGTCGTTTCGATTGGGCCAGCGTACGGGAAGGTCGCCGTTGTGGCGGATGAGCTGACAGGCGCGAACTTGACACGCGACATGGTGCGCGTAGCGCTACGGCCAGACTTGGTAGATACACGGTTCGTCGTGTGGGCACTGCTGTCACGGCACACCTCTGAATACTGGGACCACCAAATTATGGGGGCAACGTTCCGCCGTTTGAATCTCGGTACCTTGGCACGGACGCCAATTCCGTTCCCGCCGATAGATGTGCAGCGTCGCATCGCTCAATTTCTAGATGAGCGGACTTCGAAGATCGACACGCTGATCGAAGAGACTGAGCGGTTTGTCGGGCTGTCTCGTGAGCGGTGCTCGGCCCTGATCACAGCGGCGGTGACAGGCCAAATCGACGTACGAGAGATGGCGTGATGGCCGATCACCATGAGGTCGTTCTCGAGTCCGAGATCTGCGAGTACTTGGCCGCTCACGGGTGGCTGTACTCGGTGAACGACACTGACTATGACCAAGAGCGTGCCCTGTTCCCCGAGGATCTCTTCGCGTGGCTGGAGGAGACCCAGCCGACGGCCCATGCGAAGGCGCTGAGAGCCGCAGGATCGCGGGCGAAGTTCCTCGACGTGCTGACCACGGCGCTCGACAAGCCCTTCGAACACGGCGGCGGAACACTGAACATCCTCCGCAACGGCGTGCAGTACATCGGCGGCGGCCGCCTGAAAATGGCGCAGTTCCAGCCCGAGACCAGCATGAACGCGACCACCGTCGCTCAATATGCGGCGATGCGACTACGTGTGATGCGGCAGGTGCACTTCTCCACCGCCGACAAGCGCAGCATCGACCTGGTCTTCTTCGTCAACGGACTCCCTGTCGCCACCGTCGAGTTGAAGACCGATTTCACCCAGTCCCTCGATGCGGCGATCAACCAGTACCGCAAAGACCGGCACCCGATGACCAACGGCCGGTCGGAGCCGCTGTTGTCGTTTGGGCACCGGGCGCTGGTGCACTTCGCTGTCTCCAACAACCTCGCCGCGATGACCACCCGCCTGGAGGGCGAGAAGACGCACTTCCTGCCGTTCAACACCGGTCACGACAACGGAGCGGGGAACCCGCCCGGCACGGACGGACGCTCCTCGACGGCGTACCTGTGGGAGCGGGTCTGGGAGAAGCACGCTTGGCTCAACATCATCGGCCGACTGATGATTGTCGAGACAAAGGAGGAGTGGGACGTCGCAACCGGCACCTCCGTACGCCGCACGAGCATGCTCTTCCCGCGGTTCCATCAGTGGGAGGCCGTGACGAACCTCGAAGGCGCAGTACGCGAGGAAGGGGTGGGGCACCGCTACCTGATCGAGCACTCCGCGGGCTCGGGGAAGACCAACACCATCGCCTGGACCGCGCACCGGATGGCGCGGCTGCACGTGGACGACGAGAAGGTTTTCGACTCGGTGATCGTGGTCGTGGACCGCACCGTGCTCGACGGGCAGCTTCAGGACGCGATCCGGCAGATCGACGGGTCGGGGAACATCGTGGCCACGATCAGCCCGGAGGACGTCCGCAAAGCGGGCGCGAAGTCGAAGTCCGGGCTGCTGGCGACCGCGTTGAAGAACGGCGAGCTGATCATCGCGGTGACGGTGCAGACCTTTCCGTTCGCCCTCGACGAGATCCGGGCCGACAAGGGCTTGAAAGGCAAGCGGTTCGCGGTGATCGCCGACGAGGCCCACTCGTCGCAGTCCGGGCAGATCTCATCCAAGCTCAAGGCCGTGCTGACCGCCGAGCAGGTCGAGGAGATCGAAGAAAGTGGTGAGATTGACGTTGAGACGATCCTGGCCGCGGAGATGACCGAGCGGGCCGAGTCGAAGAACATCTCCTACTTCGCATTCACCGCGACGCCGAAGAACAAGACCCTGGAGCTGTTCGGTCGCGAAGGCCCTGACGGCAAGAAGGTCGAGTTCCACCTGTACTCGATGCGGCAGGCCGTCGAGGAGGGCTACATCCTCGACGTGCTCAGGGGCTACCAGACCTACGACACCGCGCTGAAGATCGCCGGCCGGGCCCAGAGCGGCGACGGCGGCCTGGTCGAGGAAGCCACGGCGAAGAAGGGCCTGATGAAATGGGTGCAGCTGCACCCGACCAACATCAGCCAGAAGGTGCAGATCATCGTCGAGCACTTCCACGCCAACGTCGCCGACTTGCTGGAGGGCAAGGCGAAGGCAATGGTCGTGACCGGCTCTCGCAAGGCCGCGGTGAAGTACAAGAGGTCGATCGACGCCTACATCGCCAAGCGGGCCGCCCAGGACAGCTCGTACAACTACCGCACCCTTGTCGCCTTCTCCGGCTCGGTGACGATGGCCGAGGACGAGGAGTGGGGCTCGGATTGGGGGCCGCGGCCCAGCAGGGACGACGAGTTCACGGAAGCCAACATGAACCCCGGTGCCGGATCGGACCTGGGCGCCGCCTTCAAAGGCACCACCTACACGATCATGCTGGTCGCCAACAAGTTCCAGACCGGGTTCGACCAGCCGCTGCTGTCAGCGATGTACGTCGACAAGAAGCTCTCGGGCGTCACCGCCGTGCAGACTCTCTCGCGGCTTAACCGCACGCACCGCACCGCAGGCGGGGAGCAGAAGCGCAAGACGTTCGTCATCGACTTTGTGAACAAGCCCGAGGACATCCAGACGGCCTTCGAGCCGTACTTCACCAACGCCACCCTCGAGACCGAGACCGACCCGTACATCGTCGTTCACCTCTCCACCAAACTCGAACAGGCCGGGATCTACACGCGAGAGCAGGTACGCGAGGTCGCCGAACTGTGGCTCGGCCGCAAGGGCAACAACGCGCTCTCGGCTGCGATCGGCCCGGCCAAGAACGACTTCGCCCGCCGCTACGCCGCCGCGATCGAAGCCGAAGACAAGGTCACCCTCAACACCCTCGACCTGTTCCGCAAGGACATCGCCACCTACGTCCGGCTCTACGACTTCATGAGCCAGATCATCGACTACGGCGACCCGTACATGGAGATGCTCTCGATCTTCCTGCGGCTCCTGGAGAAGGTCATCGCAGACACCTCGTGGGCCGCGGAAGTGGACCTCTCCGACGTCGTCCTCGTCGGCGTCAAGCACAGCAAGCGAGACGCGATCGACATTTCGTGGAAGGGCAACGGCGAGCTGAAGGGC
Source organism: Glycomyces mayteni (assembly GCF_042428885.1). NCBI lineage: Bacteria > Bacillati > Actinomycetota > Actinomycetes > Glycomycetales > Glycomycetaceae > Glycomyces > Glycomyces mayteni. Next base: position 39,106 of record NZ_JBHMBP010000006.1, on the reverse strand, counting down.
ATCGGCGCCGCCGGCACGGGCGCCCGCAAGGAGCCGAAGTACGTCGCGCTCCAAGTCGTCATCGACAAGATGAACGACCTGTTCGGCGCCGAGTCGTTCACCCAGTCCCAGATCAGTGAGTTCGTACTCGGGCTGGTGCAGCGCCTCCTCGACCATCCGGACCTGATCAACCAGGCGAAGGTGAACTCGAAGAAGCAGTTCATGGAGTCCCAGGACTTCCAGGCGGCCGTCACCGAGGTGGTGGTCGAGAACCAGGAGGCTCACAACACGATGGCCGACTACTTCTTCAGCGACGGTCCCGGCATCAGCGCCGTCATCGCCGCACTCGCCGACGCTTTCTACGAAGCCGCGATCGACCAGCAGGCTGATGTGTGAGCAGTGTGAGGGGTGAGCCGCATCGGTGAACGACCACCCGGTCGCACCGCCGCCACCCCCACGAAACGACTGTATGTGCTTGATGAGGTCCCCCGATATGGAGACCGTCCCGTGGCTGAGGTTCAGGATGATGCCAGACGCAAATCATGTACGTGTGGCAATGCGATGCCAGCGCCCGCCCCGACACGATGTCGTCGATAGCCCGGTCAAACTCCGACTTCAAGATCCCAGGGAGGGGTTCGAACTGAGAAAGCGAGAGGTTTGTCCGCCGATTGGCGGAGGCTGCGGTGGCCTTGGTTCACTATCTGCACTTGGGTGATTCGGCGAAGTGTACCAATGGTTAATCGATGAGATTAGAAGCGAATCCCGGCATGCCTGGTCCTCTCTATAAGAGGGTTCCTTGAATAGGCTTCCCCTTCTTATCGCGCTCGACGATTTGCAGGGCTTGGATAATCGCAGCAAAACCGGCAAACGCTAGAAGCATTGATACTGCTGCGAGCACTTGCCACAAACCTCCGCGAACCATAAGCCAAACGGTGATATAGCCGAAAACTAGGGCAAAGAACATTCCGGAGAGTGCTCGCATTGGATCGCGTCGACCGACGGTTTCGAGGCGATCAATCTTTGCGATATGGCTGGCGATCAAGCTCAATGCTGATTCGTATGCTTGTGAGTCCTCCGGGAGGCTTTGGAGGACCTCGGTATAGCCCTGGAGCTTCTTGAGTTCGTGGTCGCGGTTCATCAGTCCGAAGATCGCGACGGCCACGGTCATTACTGGAGGGATGAGTTGAGTAAGCAGGGAACCTATGTCCATGCTTACTTAACGAAATCAGCGCATAGTTGGTTGCGGCCTGGGCCTAGCAAACCTGAAGCTTGATCAGATTTTGAGATATATTGTCATCGAATAACTTGAATGCGTATCTATGGTGAATCGAAGCGCTTGACGGCCTGTGCTACCTGGTAGTGCGGGGCACGCCCCACCTGGCGTGCCCCGCTGGAGGAAAGTCAGAGATTGCCTGTTGTCGTGGCGCGGGTCAGGATGGATTCGGATTCTTGGCGCCAGCGGCGTTTGCGGTCGTTGGGGTGCTCTTCCAGCCGGGACGGGCTGCCATGCCACAGATTCGGCCGTCTTCGTGAAGGAGGTCGGCGACCGGAGTCAGGCCCCCGGTTACGTTGACGACGCTTAGCACCGCGTGTTCTGAAGCTGTGGTGGGTTCGACGGCGAACCGGAAGCCGTCGATGTTGAAGGTGCCGAGGACGGTCTCGGGGAGTTCGGTCTTGAGAGGTCTGGGTTGACCGGCGTGCCAAGCGGCGATGAGAGCGGCGACGTGTTTGCGTTGCTCGGACTTCCAGACGTCGGTCTGCTCGTTCCAAGGCTCTTCCCACCGAACTTCACGCACGACTCCGCCGGCGTGGAGGGCGTGGCCGATTCGTGCGGGCTTGCCGTTCCAGTTCAGCCAGACGGATGCGTATCCCGTCGTTTTGCGGGCCTTGAGCGTGAGTCGGTTCCCGGATGGAGTCTCCCATTCGCCGAGAATCTCGAAGACGGCCTTGGGATCCTGGCCGTTGCTGGGTGTTGACGCGTTCATATACCGGTTCTCCCCTCGGCGGTCGGTCTGTCGATCTGATGAGGGCGTTGACTTGTCTCACCAGGTCGATGACACTTGACGCTACGTAGACCAGGGGTTTTGAAACACTGACTGGCGGTACGGGTTTGAGAGGTGCGGTGGGCCTTGAGACGTGAGACGCGGCCTTATGGGGGCGTCAGTGGATTCCTCCTGCAGGCGGCCCGCTGTTCGATCCCGGTTAGCCAAGAGAGCTTCTCGGAGACTGTGGGTGTTGACCCGACGACGGTCCAGAGTTGGGAATCCGGGCGTAGGCCCTTGGCTTCGGTCGCAGTAGCGCAGCTTCGGCAGATCAGTCAGCAGTTGCTGAAGCTCGGGGCAGATTCGGAACTGGCTGCGCTGCTTCCTGTAGCGGTTGAAGCGGATCTTGTTCTCACGGCTGTGGTCAGTCCTTGCGAGTCAGTCGACGTGGATCGCCATCCGCTTGCCGGCTGCGTCATGGATCTGCGCCTGACGGAGCTGCTTACTTGGGCGTTCTCGGGGGTGGCTCCGACCTTCACCCGAAGGTTGCCGAGCCGTCGGCGGCGAGGTCCAACCCCGGCTGGTCCGGAGCTTGGTCGTGACGACCGGCGACAGATGGAGACGAACCTTCTCGAGCTCACGGAGTACCGCTCACGGGGGATCGAAGGGAATGTTCTTCTACGGCGGCAGGCATGCTTCCTTGCCGGACTTGCAGGTCTCGACGTGTCGGTGGGTCTGTCTTCTCGAGCGTCTCGGTACCTCGTGGGAGGGGAACCGTGGTCGCCTTCTTGGGCTGATGCGAGGTCGTTCGTGGTGTCGCGAGCCTACCGAGGTGATCCGCAGCCGCTTCGCGACTTCATCGCACGCGCCCATCCCAGCGAGGACTGCGAGATAGCGGCCCTGAACTACACGGCCTACTGGGTTGGCGATTTGCGGGATCGCGAAGGTGACGACGCCTTCATGGTGCGCAGCGACCGGCGATGGCACGGCACCCGCATGTACGTGCATCTCGTGGAACGCCTTCACGCTGACCACCCGTTGGTCGACCTCAACATTCACAACCTCTGGTTGCTCCTGCGCTCGCAGCGGGGGCTGCTGGTCGACGACCCGGATACGACGCGGATGCTCGCGGAGCATCTCGAGCCGCTCGCTGACAGCGGTCGAGTTTCTGATCTGTCGCGAGAAGAACTAGGCTCGATAGGCGAGGCTCTCGCCGGCCTCAGGAGTTGAGCTGGAGAGGCAAGCCATGACAGAACTCGCCGGAGCTGCCGGGTATCTACTCGAGGCTGGGCTTCTGAAGCGTGCTCGTCGCTCGGGCTGGTGGATCGCCGGTATCAGGGACCCGGAGAGCATTGCCGAGCACTCCTGGCGAGCAGCTCTGACCGGGATGGTGCTCGCCAGTCTCGAAGGGGCGGATCCTGCGCGCACCGCGATGCTGTGCATCCTCCACGACACCCCGGAGACCCGGATCGGAGACATTCCGAAGATCGGCCACCATTACCTTGACGCGACCGATCCCGAGACGATCGTGGCCGACCAGACCGCGGAGTGTCCTGATCCGGTTGCGGGCACGATCCGGGATGCCATCGCCGAGTTCGAGGCAGGCGAGACTGCCGAAGCGCAGTGCGCGAAAGATGCTGACAAGCTCGAATGCCTCATCCAGGCCGTGGAGTACCGGCATCAGGGAGTCGCCACCGTTGGTCGCTGGATCGACAGCAGTCTGGCGGCGTTGAAGACCGATGCCGCACGTGAACTTGCCCAGGAAGTGCTCGAAGCGAATCCGCTTGCTTGGGAGCAGGTTCGAGCACGGCCGTCTGGCTGAGATTTGAGTTTGCCTCAGGGAAGTTGCTTTCTGGGTGATAGTGCTCAGTCCGGGGACTGAGGGGGCTGTATGGGTAGAGCACGGCGTCGCTACTGATACGGCCCGACAGGCGTCCACTTCACCGGCGGGGGCGCTCGAGCTCAACCTGCCGCTGTTGGAAGCGGAGCATGCAGGTAGGGAATCTGCCTCTTCGCGAAGGTTACTGGCTTGGTTACCGACCACCTACGAATCTCGACATGTGAGCGGTGGTTCAGCGTGCGGAGGCTTGTGACACCGCTAAGAAGATCGGCAGTGTGTCTCCGATTGACCGCCTCGCGGCCGTTCTGCGATCTCGATCCTGCGCCCCTTCCGGACTGGGGCTTCCAGACTGGGGCTTCCAGATCCCCCCTTCCACGGATACTTCCCTGTTGCCATGCCCAATAACCCAGCGTTTCCGCAGGATGAGTGGCAGTTCAAGCCAGTCCTAGAAACCCTGAATATATACATATCCCCGTAAGGCGCTATAGGGGAAACTGCCCAGCGGCACCTTATGCCGGGCCTGAAGCCACGCCTGCGCGCCGAGGTGCTAGCCGCAGCCACCTTGAGACCGGGGCCTCCCCGAGCTCGTCAAGGTTACTGATCCAGCGGGCTTCGGTGAGCTCAGGTGAGCAGGTGACACTGAGAGCTGGCAGTCAGAATGGTCAACGTGTCCCGCTTCGCCTCAAGGGGATGAGATGTAGGTGGTGAGTTTCTGGTCGGGAACTGATGATTGACTCTGTGTGATCATTGGGATACGATTATTGGTCGTCCAGGCTGCATCGCGATGTCGACGAGACACGCCTCTTGTATGACCGCATCTCACCACTGTCTCTCAGGCTGCCTTGCCTTTGCTTTGCCCCGCATCCCATCCGGAGCGCGCAACTTGTTCGAAAGCGCCGATTTCCCGGTCGCTCGACAGGTGTGCGAACCGGGCATACGGTTGCAGCGGCACGTGAAATACCTGGTCAAGTGCGGTGGCTTCCGTGGTTACCGGAGAGCCCAAGGTCCGCGTCGTAGGGGAGCCTCGCGAAGAGATCGACATCGCCTCGATCGCGGCGCTCCTGGTCGACGCCGCCCTTCTGATCGCGGAGGACGAACCTAGGACGGCCAGACCTGCGTGCCAGACCGAGGAGATCGATCGGAAGGCCGACGGCGCATGAGTGAAATGTCAAAGAAGAAGCGAGCGGTGCTGTACCTGCGGGTGTCTTCCCGGAGTCAGGTCGACACCGACTACGACCCCGAAGGGAATTCCATTCCCGCGCAGCGCAAGGCGTGCCTCCAGAAGGCCGAGGATCTCGGGTTCGAGGTCCTCGACGAGTACCTTGAGCCCGGCAAATCGGGGATGACTGTTGATGGCCGGCCGAAGTTCCAGGAGATGATGGCGAGGGTCCGCAACTCCAAGGACGTGGACGCCATCATCGTGTACGCGCGCTCGCGCATGCATCGCGATACGACCGATGCGGCGATTACGCGTCGGGAGCTCCGGAAGCTCGGGGTGCAGCTCGTCTCGATCATGGATTACACCGAGGACAGCTACATCGGTGATCTGGTGGCCGCGATCCTCGACGGTGTGAACGAGTACCAGTCGCGCGCGTCCGGGGCCGATGTGGCCTACAAGCTGGCCGCGAAGGCATCCCGCGGCGGTATCCCGTGCCTCGCGCCGCTCGGGTACCTGAACGTGGGGGAGAAGGTCGACGGCCGCGAAGTCAGGACCATCGCGGTAGACCCCAAGCGGGCACCGTTCGTCGCCATGATGTTCGAGCTCTACGCGACGGGCCGGTACGGATTCAAGGACCTGCAGCGAGCGGTCACGGAGGCGGGGCTTCGCACTCGTCCGAGGAAGGATGTGCCCAGCGGTCGGCCGGTCACGATCGAGACCATCGGGCGGCTGCTCCGCGATCGCAGGTATCTGGGCCGTGTCGTGTTCAAGGGCAAGGAATACGACGGGCGGCACGAACCGCTTATCACCCAGGAGCTGTTCGACAGGGTTCAGAGCGTGCTCGTGAACCAGCGCGGCGCGGGCACCCGCGAACGGGTCTACGACCACCCGTTGAAGGGGCTGCTGTGGTGCGCGAACTGCCGGACGCGGTTCTACCTCGATACAGTCAAGAACCGCCGGGGTCTTGTTTATTCGTACTTCCTTTGCAGCGGTCGGGCGAACAAACACTGCCAGTCTCCGAGGCTGCCGGTCGCGAAGATGGAGGCTGCCGTTGCCGCCCACTACGCGACCTTGAACGTTCCGCCCTCGCTCGCGGGGGAACTGCGAGCGGCCGTCGACAAGGCGTTGCGGGAGAAGGGGCTTCTGACGGCGTCACTTCGGAAGAAGCTGGAGGCCGAGCATCGGCGACTGGTCGAGCAGCAGGACCAGCTCCTCGATCTCGTCGGCAATCCGGCCTGGCCGCAGGATCGGCTGGAGGCCAAGATGTGCCGTCTCCGCGATGAGCTGGTCTCGGTCGAGGAGCGGTTGAACGAAGTCGGGGACGTGAAGGTGGAGCGGGCCGGCGAGGCGATCGGGATGCTGCTGGGCTTGCTGGACGATCCGAGGAGGCTGTTGAAGGCGCTGCCGGAGGATTTCCACAAGCCTTTCCACAGGTCGTACTTCAAGCGGCTGCTGGTGTATGTCGACGAGGGGTCCGGGGAGCCATGTGTTGCTTCGGACGAGATCAGTTCGCCGTTCACTCCGCTGCTGCCTGAGCGGCGTGATCATTTGCGGCCCGAAACGCCGAAAACCGGGCCGCTGCTCGCGACCCGGTTTTCGGATAATGCCGGTCTTGCAGGGGCGACAGGACTCGAACCTGCAACCCTCGGTTTTGGAGACCGATGCGCTACCAATTGCGCCACACCCCTTTGGCCCGTCCGGTTGCCCGGCCTGGCCGCAACTATCTTACGTGGCGGTGAAAGGGCGGTGCAACCGGGTTGGGGCCGGTGTAAGGGCTGGTTAGGAGGCCGGGACGACGGAGCCGTCGGCCCAGGTGTCGAGGATGAACTGCTTGACCTCGTCGGACTGGAGGAGCTCGGCGAGCTTCTGGATGTCGGCGTTGTCGGCGTTGGCGGCAGTGGTCACCAGGTAGTTGGCGTACGGGTTGCCGTCGGGGGACTCGGAGTGGAGGGCGTCCTCGGCGGGGCTGAGGTCGGCTTCCAGGGCGTAGTTGCCGTTGATGACGGCGGCGTCGACGTCCTCCAGGGAGAGGGCGAGCTGGGCCGCTTCGAGCGGGACGAACTCGATGTTCTTCGGGTTGTCCGCGATGTCGTCCTCGGTGGCGAGGGTCGAGTCCACGCCGTCGGCGAGGGTGATCAGGCCCGCATCGGCGAGGAGGGCGAGGGCGCGGCCGCCGTTGGAGCCGTCGCCGGGGATGGCGATCTGGGCGCCGTCGGGGATCTCCTCGACCGAGGCCACGGAGGACGAGTACAGGCCCAGCGGCTCGATGTGCACGGCCGCGACGGTCACCAGGTCGGTGCCGTTGGCGGTGTTGTACTCGTCCAGGTACGGCTCGGTCTGGAAGAAGTTCGCGTCGACGGAGCCGTCGGAGGTCGCGACGTTCGGCTGCACGTAGTCGGTGAACTCCTCCACCTCGACCGTCAGCCCGGCGTCGTCGGCCAGGTTCTCGGCGATGAAGTTCAGGATGTCCGCGTGGGGGACCGGCGTCGCGGCGACGACGACGGTGCCGTTCGTCTCCGTCGCTTCGGACTCACCGGCGTCGTCGCCGCAGGCGGCGAGTGTCAGAGCGGCCGCTGCGGCGACCGAAGTCCCGATCAGGGCACGGCGATTGAACATAGTCTTCTCCTAAAGAAGGTAGGGAAATTACTGAATTACCGGCGGTCGAGGGTGCGGGCGCACCGGTCGCCGAGGATCTGGAAGAGCTGCACGAGCACGACGAGGATGACCAGCGGCCAGATCATGTACTCGGTCTCGAAGCGCTGGTAGCCGTAGCGGTACGCCAGGTCGCCCAGGCCCCCGCCGCCCACGATCCCGGCCATCGCCGAGTACGAGACGACCGCGACGAGCGTCACGGTAAAACCGCGGATCAGGCCGGGAGTCGCCTCAGGCAGCACCACCCGCCACACGAGGCCCCCAGTGGAGGCGCCCATCGACCTCGCCGCCTCGATCAGGCCCGGCTGCACTTCGAGGAGCGCGCCCTCCACAAGGCGCGCGAAGAAAGGAATGGACGCGACGGTGAGCGGGACGATCGCCGCCTCAGTGCCGATGCTCGTGCCCGTGATCAGCCGCGTCAGCGGGACCACCGCCACCATGAGCAGCACGAACGGTGCACTGCGCCCGATGTTCACGATCAGCCCGAGCGGCGCGTTCACCACGGCGATCGGCTTCGGGCCGGTCTTGGACGTCACGTAGAGGACGGTGCCGAGCAGCAGGCCGCCCAGCAGCGTCCACAGGCCCGCGACCGAGACGATGTGGAGCGTCTCCCAGAAGGCCTCGGTCAGCAGCTCGACAAGACGGTCGGAGTTCATCGCGACACCTCCTCGCCGAGCAGGCGGGCCGCGAGGCGCCGGGCCTGCGAGCCCAGGCGCGAGTCGGCGTCCGCGAGGAGCTCGGGGACCGCCCCGATCTCCACGAACCGCCCGGACTCCATCACCGCCGCGCGGTGGCAGATCCGGGTGATGACCTCCAGCTCGTGCGTGATGAGCAGGACCGTCAGGCCCAGGTCGCGGTTGAGCCGCGCGAGCAGGTCGAGGATCTCGTCCGTCGTGTCGGTGTCGAGCGCGCTCGTGGCCTCGTCGGAGAGGAGCACGTCGGGACCGGACGCGAGCGCCCGCGCTATCGCCAGGCGCTGGCGCTGGCCGCCCGAGAGCTGCCCCGGGTAGGCCTTCGCCTTGTCGGACAGGCCGACCAGGTCGAGCAGTTCGAGCGCGCGCTCGCGGCGCGCGGCGCGCTTCTCCCCGCGGAAGCGCAGCGGCAGCGCCACGTTCGACGCCGCGTTGCGGTTCGACAGGAGGTTGAAGTGCTGGAAGATCATCGCGGTCTGCGACCGGGCCTCGCGCAGCTCCCGGCCGCGCAGGGCCGTCAGGTCGCGGCCGGCGACCTCGACGGTGCCCGCGTCGGGGCGGGTGAGGAGGTTCGCGGTGCGCAGCAGGGTCGACTTGCCGGCGCCGGAGCGGCCGAGGATGCCGAAGATCTCGCCGGGCGCGACGTCAAGGGAGACGTCGTCGAGCGCGACGAGGTCGCCGAAGCGCTTCGTCACACCGGACAGGCGGATGCTGGGACTGGAGTCCATGAGAGGGAAAGGTCGCTTTCGCTGTGGGAGATCGCCGCTTCGGGGCGCGGCGGTGCGGGAGCCCTCAGCTGGCGCACATTCGGCAGCACGACGCGGCGGCGCGGTCGGCGTCGCTGAGGCGTTCGAGGTGCTGCGAGTTCATAGCCTAGAAGTCAAGCAGGAATTCGTGCCGAATCCAAGCGGCTGTGACGAACGCCGCGTCAGCCGAACGTCACCGAGCTGAGATAGGGTTCCGACCATGACTGTTGCGACGATTCCGGCTCCGGCGTTCGCGATCGAGCGGTTCCGACTCGCGAACGGACTGCGCGTGGTCCTCGCGCCCGACCCCGGAGCGCCCGTCGTCGGCGTCGCCGTGGTCTACGACGTGGGGATGCGGTCCGAGCCCGAAGGACGCACCGGGTTCGCCCACCTGTTCGAGCACATGATGTTCCAGGGCTCCCACAACGTCGGCAAGGCCGAGCACATGCGCCACGTCCAGTCCGCGGGCGGCACCTTCAACGGCTCGACCCACATCGACTACACCGACTACTTCAACCTCCTCCCCTCCAACGGCCTCGAACTCGCCCTGTTCCTGGAGGCCGACCGCATGCGGGGCCCCGCGATCACCGAGGAGAACCTCGCCAACCAGGTGAGCGTCGTCAAAGAGGAGATCCGGGTCAACGTCCTCAACCGCCCCTACGGCGGCTTCCCGTGGATCAAGCTCCCGCCGGTCATGTTCGACACCTTCGCGAACTCCCACGACGGCTACGGCTCCTTCGTCGACCTCGACGCCGCCACCGTCGAAGACGCCCGCTCGTTCTTCGACGCCTACTACCCGGCCTCGAACGCCGTCCTCTCCGTCGCCGGGGACTTCGACCTCGAAACCGCCCGCGGCCTGGTCGAACGCCACTTCGGCAGCGTCGAGGCCCGCCCCGCGCCCGTCCACCCGTCCTTCGAGGAACCGGACCTGAGCGAGGAGCGCCGCCTCTCCTACACCGACGAGCGCGCCACCCTCCCGGCCGTCGCCGCCGCCTGGCGCGTCCCCGACCCCGTCGCCGACCTCGACGGGTTCCTCCCGTACGTGGTCCTCGGCGAACTGCTCACCGACGGCGACGCGTCCCGCCTGGTCGAGCGCCTCGTCCACGCCGACCGCACCGCGACCGCCGTCGCCGCGCACTGCACGTTCATGGCCGAGCCCTTCGCGTCCCGCGGACCCACGGTCATGCTCGTCCAGGCGTTCCTGCCGCCCGGCACCGCCGTCGACACCGTCCTCGGCACCGTGGACGAGGAGCTCGCCCGCGTCGCCGACGGCGTCGACGAAGCCGAGCTCGACCGCGTCAAGGCCCGCGTCGCCGCCCAGCTCCTGCGCGGCGACGACTCCGTCATGGGACGCTCGCGCCGCTTCGCGACCGCCGAGATCTTCCACGGCGACGCCGCCATGTCCACCCGCTTCGCCGGACTCCTCGGCGAGGTCACCGCCGAGTCCGTCGCCCGCGCCGCCGCCGCGCTGACGCCGAACCGCCGCGCCGTCCTCGAAGTCGTCCCCGGAGGAGCCCAGTGAGCAGCCCAGTGAGCAACGCCGTCCCCGGCCTCGCGCCGGAAGTCCCGCTGACCCTGCCGGTCCCCGTCGAGCGGACCCTCCCGAACGGCCTCCGGGTGCTGCTCACGCGCCGCCCCGGCGTCCCGCTCGCCGAGGTCCGCCTCTCGATCCCGGCCGCGCACACCGACCTCGCCGCCGCCGACCTCCTCGCCTCGACCCTGTTCGCGGGCACCGAGACCGCGTCGATGACCGACATCGCCCGCCGCCTCCAGAGCGTCGGCGGCGCCCTCGGCGCAGGAGCCGACCCCGACCGGATCGCCGTGTCCGGCAACAGCCTCGCCACCGGCCTCCCCGAACTCCTGGAGACCCTCGGCGACGTCCTCAAAGCCGCCGAGTACCCCGAGGCGCCCTTCGAGGTCGAGCGCTCCCGCATCATCGACGGCCTCTCCGTCGCCGAGCAGCAGCCCGACTTCCAGGTCAACCGCGTCCTCGACGCGCGCCTGTGGGACGGCCACCCGTACGGCCACCAGCAGCCGACCGCCGCCGAGGTCGCCGACGTCCAGCGCCAGGCCGTGCTCGCCCTGCACGCCTCCCGCGTCCACCCCGCCGGCGCCCGCCTCGTCATCGTCGGCGACATCGACCCCGACAACGCGTTCGCCGCCGTCGAGAAGGCCCTCGGCGACTGGAACGGCGCGGGCGAGCCCCGCACCATGGAGCCGCTCCCCGGCATCGAACCCGGCCCGCTCGTCCTGGTCGACCGGCCCGGCTCCGTCCAGTCCGCGATCCGCGTCGCCTACCCGGCGGTCGAGCGCACCCACGCCGACAACGCCGCCCAGCACCTCACCAACCTCGTCTTCGGCGGCTACTTCACCTCGCGCCTGGTCATGAACCTGCGCGAGACGAAGGGCTACGGGTACTCGCCGCGCTCGCGCGTCGACCACGCCCCCGCCGGATCGATCCAGCTCGCCGCCGTGGACGTCGCCACCGAGGTCACCGCGCTCGCGCTGGCCGAGGTCCGCGCCGAGCTGCGCGGCATGGCCGAGCGCCCGCCCGCCGCGGAGGAGCTCGACCTGGCCCGCCGGTACGCGCTCGGGTCGATCAAGCTCGCCACCGCCACGCAGGCGGGCGTCGCGAACTACATCTCCGTGCTCGCCGCCGCGGGACTGCCGCTGTCGTGGCTCGCCGAGCACTCCGAGCGGCTGCGGGCCGTCACGCCCGCCGACGTGCAGCGGGTCGCGGCCGAGCGCCTCGACCCCGATCGCGCGGTCACCGTCGTCCTCGGCGACGGCGCCGAGATCCGCGACTCGCTCGCCGAGCTGGGGGAGATCGCCGCGCCATGATGCACCCGCCGCTCGCGGTCGACGAGGTCGACCGGTTCGCCGCCCACCGCGGCGACGACGCCTGGCTCGGCGACGCGTGGGAGAAGGCGCAGATCGTCCTCTGCGACCCCGAGCGCGAGCGCATCGACGCCGACGAGGAGGGCCTGCGGTACTACGACGCGGGCTCGGCCCCCGACGGCCCGCGCGTCTACCTCGGCGGCGAGGACCCGCCGGTGTTCGCGGTCTTCGCGGACCTCCCCGAGGGGCTCCCGGGCCGCTGGATCAAGCCGACGTGGGCGCCGCGCGACCTCGCGATCGCCGTGGAGGCCATCGGGATCGGCCACTGGCACGCCACGTACCGGTTCCACCCGACGACCGGCGAGCCGCTCAGCGCCCGCATGGCCGGGTGGGAGCTGTCGGGCGCGCACGGGCGGCCCGTCTTCCCGCGCACCGACCCGGCCGTGATCGTCCTCATCGACGACGGCGCCGACCGGGTGCTCCTGGCGCAGCACCAGCGGTACGGCGGCCAGCCCAAGCCCGCGGTGGCGCAGAACACGATCGGCGCGTCGGCCCAGTCCACGCGGCAGGGCCGGTACGCGTGCATCGCCGGGTTCGTGGAGCCGGGCGAGTCCGCCGAGGCCGCGGTCCACCGCGAGGTCGCCGAGGAGGTCGGCATCCGCCTCGACCGCCTCGACTACGTCTCCAGCCAGCCGTGGCCCTACCCGCGCTCGCTCATGCTCGCGTACCGGGCCACCGCCGACCCGTCGCAGCCCCTCGCCCTCCAGGCCGAGGAGATCGCCGACGCCCGCTGGTTCACCGCCGACGAGGTCCGCCAGATGTGGCTCGACTCTGCCGACGGCACGCCGAGCGCGGTCCGGATCTCCGTGGCGCGCTTCCTGATCGAGAACTGGCTCGAAGAAGAGGGCGGTCGCTAGACCTTCGTCACGGCCGCTTCTTCGGCCTCTTCCTCCACGGCGCGCTTGGCCGCGACCGCGCGCTGCGCGGTGAAGACGCCGGCGATGACGACGAGGCCGCCGATGACCTGCGGCACCGTCAGGGCCTCGCCGAGGAGCGCCCACGCGGCGAGGGAGGCCACGACGACCTCCGCGTACCCGATGGCCCCGGCCACGGGCGCGGACACGAAGCGCAGGCCGCTCAGGCCCAGGCCGTACGCGACGGCGGTGCACAGCACGAGCGCGGCGATGCTCACCAGGCCCGTCGTCTCGACGCCGCCGAGCGTCACCCGCGAGGACAGGACCGCCCAGTCGAGCGCCCAGGGAGTCGCGAGCGGCGCGAGCGCCACCGCGCCCACGGTGAAGCCGACCGCCAGGAGCACGCGCACATCGACTCGGGCCGTGAGCTTCTCGCCCGACAGGAAGTACGTCGCCTGGCACGCCGCCGCCGCGGAGCCCGCGACGAGGCCGACCGCGTCGAGGCGCAGGCCCGTCCAGACCTCCACGACGATGCACAGGCCCACGAGACTGAGCAGCACCCCGATGACGGCCGAGCGCGGCAGGACCGTGCGCCGCACGAACCGCACCCACGCCACGACCACGATGGGCCCCATGAACTCCAGGAGCAGCGCGATGCCGACCGGCAGCCGCTCGACCGCGATGAAGTAGAACGCCTGCACCGCCGCGATCGCGGTGAGCCCGAACAGCGCCAGGCCGCCCCACGGCAGCCGCGTCCCGCCCCGCAGCGTCCGCACCAGCGGCACGGCCGCGACGGCGAGCGCGAGCAGCCCGACCCCGCAGATGCGCAGCCACGTCACCTGGAGCGGGGTGAGCCCCGCCTGGATGACCACTTTGCCGAAGGGCCCGCAGACCCCGAAGAACAGCGAGGCGGCGAGGACGAGGGAGACGCCGAGGGCGGCGCGGGGTGAGGTCATGGGGGCTCCGCTGGTGGGTGGAGGGGCTGGAGGCAGAGAAAAGGCCCGGGACGGATCCATCCCGGGCCTGAATGCTTAGCGACCACCCCTCGAAGTCGCTAAGCAAGCTTGACGAGTCAACTATAGGGCATCGTACCGGCTTTGTGTCCTAAACGTGACCATAATCTCGGTATATGGCACAGGTCAAGCTGCGATCTTCTCTTTCACCTGCGCCAGAGAGGGATTGGTGAGCGCGGAGCCGTCCGGGAAGCGGACGGTCGGGACCGTGGCGTTCCCGCCGTTGACCCCCATGACGAACTCGGCGGCCGCCGGGTCCTCCTCGATGTTGACCTCTTCGTAGGCCAGGCCCTCCCGGTCGAGCGCGGACTTCAGCCGCCGGCAGTAGCCGCACCAGGTGGTGCTGTACATGGTGATCATCGATCCTCCTTCTCCACCGACGATAACGCGGCACCGCCCCGGGGCATTCCCCCGATCGTGTCGCTCCTCACGTTGGGGCCCAAACGGGTGAGCGGTCCCCGAGTTCTCGTCGGAGGGCTCTGGAACACTGTCGGGATGAGCGCGCGCGACGAGGCCATCCACCTGCTCCTCTCCGGACTCGATCCCGAGCAGCGCGAGGCGGTGACCGCCGAACCCGGCCCGGTCTGCGTCCTCGCGGGCGCAGGGACCGGCAAGACCCGCGCCGTCACCCACCGGATCGCCTGGCGGGTCCTGCGCGGCGACATGCGCGGCCAGCACGTCACGGCCGTGACGTTCACCGCGCGCGCCGCGGGGGAGATGCGCGACCGCCTCCGCGGCCTCGGCGTCTCCGGCGTCAACGCCCGCACCTTCCACTCCGCGGCCCTGCGCCAGCTCCGCTACTTCGGGACCAAGCGCTTCGGCGGTCAGCTCCCCGAGCTCGTCGACTCCACGCTCAAGTTCACCGCGATCGCCGCCGCCCGCGCCGGGCTCCAGACCTCCCGCGCCAAGAACTACGACCTCACCACCGAGATCGAATGGGCCGCATCGTCGCTCATCGGCCCCGACGACTACGTCAGCGCCATCGCCGCGATCGGCCGCGACGCGCCCGCGGCCCCCGAGGACGTCGCGAAGGTCTACGCCGCCTACATCGAGGCCAAGCGCCGCGCCGGGGTCATGGACTTCGCCGACGTCCTCGCGTACACCGCCGACCTCATCACGGAGGTCGACGCCGCCGCCGACCAGATCCGCAACCAGTACCGGTTCTTCGTGGTCGACGAGTACCAGGACGTCACCCCGCTCCAGCAGCGCCTGCTCGACGCGTGGCTCGGCGACCGCGACGACATCACCGTCGTCGGCGACGCCAGCCAGACCATCTACTCCTTCACCGGCGCCACCTCCGAGCACCTCCTCGGCTTCACCCGCAAGCACCCGGGCGCGCAGCTCGTGCGCCTCGTGCGCGACTACCGGTCCACCCCGCAGGTCGTGGGCCTCGCCAACCAGATCATCGGCGAGTCCAAAGGGCGCGAGGCGAAGATGCGCCTCGAACTGGTCGGCCAGCGGCCCGACGGGCCCGCCGTCAGCGCCGAGGTCTTCGCCGACGAGGCTGAAGAGGCCGACATGATCGCGCGCCGCTGCCGCCAGCTCATCGCCGACGGCACCAGCCCCTCCGAGATCGCGGTCCTGTACCGCACCAACGCCCAGTCCCAGGCGTACGAGGAGGCGCTCGCCTCCTACGGCGTGCCCACCGTCGTCACCGGCGCGGCCCGCTTCTTCGACCGGCCCGAGGTCCGCCAGGCCGTCGTCGCGATGCGCTCGGCCGCCAAGACCGACATCGGCGAGATGCCGCTCACCGAGGCCGTCGCCGCCGCGCTCGACGCGGTCGGCTGGCGCGCCGACGCCGCGCCGTCGGGCGGCGCGCAGCGCGAGGCGTGGGAGGCCGTGGCCGCGCTCGCCGCGCTCGCCGAGCAGTTTCTGGACCACCACCGGGCCGACCCCGACAAGGACGGCCCCGATCCGGACCTCGACGCGTTCTGCGCGGAACTGGGGCGGCGGGCCTCGGAGCAGCACGCGCCCGCCGTCGAGGGCGTCACCCTCGCGAGCCTCCATGCCGCCAAGGGCCTCGAATGGGATGCGGTCTTCCTCGTCGGCCTCGCCGACGGCACCCTCCCGACCACGTTCGCGCGCACCGAGACCGCGCTCGAAGAGGAGCGGCGGCTGCTGTACGTCGGCATCACCCGCGCCCGCGAGCGCCTCCAGCTCTCCTACGGCCTCGCCCGCAACTCCGGGGGCCGCGAACGGCGACTGACCCGGTTCCTCGCCCCGCTCGGCCTCGGCGGCTTCCCGAAGACGCCCGAGCCCGCGCCCGGGAAGCCCCGGTCCTCCAAGAAGACCGCGAAGGTCCTCGACTGCTCCGGGTGCGGCAAGCCGCTCACCGACGCCCGCGACCGCAAGCTCGGCCACTGCGCCGACTGCCCGGCCACGATGGACGAGGAGCTGTTCGAGCGCCTCCGCGACTGGCGCGTCACGATTGCCAAGCGCGACGGCAAACCCGCCTTCACCGTCTTCACGGATGTGACGCTGATCGCTATCGCGGAGCGCTGTCCGGGATCCGACAGGGAGCTGGCGGCCCTCCACGGCATCGGCAAGTCGAAGCTCGACAAGTACGGACCGGCAGTGCTCTCCCTGGTCAACGGCGGAACCGTGGACGACGCGGTCGCCATGTGCGAGGAGGCCGGATGACTTCCCCAGGCGACCGCAAAAACTTTCTTTCAAATCCCCGGAAAAATACGTTGCGCTCCCGAACGAGACGGGCGTAGCGTAGCTGAAGCCGGGGAGAGGTGTGCGCCTCAAGCCTCGGCAAGTAGGAGATGAAGACCAATGTCAACCACGGAACCCGGAAAGGAGGGGTAGACGATGTTGCTGCTCAGCGAACCCAAGCAGACGACGACCTTCGGCGCGTCCGCGCATGAGCCGGCCACTGCCGTGTATCGCAGCATCGCGCCCGTCTTCGCCCAGCTCCGTGGCACCACTCTGCCCGCTGCCGTCCTGACGATCACGGCTCCGAGCACCGTCGGCAACACCGACATCAACACCACCGATATGGGCGCCGAGACCCTTCGTGGACGTGGCACTGCTGTCGCAGGCCTCGGTTGGCAGCCGGTCACCGGCTCCGAGAAGCGTCACGGCGTCACCCGCGGGAGACCGCCTCAAGAACATCACTGGTTGGGCTTACAGGAGAAAGCCCAGCTCGGATCTCTTGAGGCCGCGAATCCCGCAACCGGGATCGCGGCCTTTTTGTTTGGCGTGAAACGCCAGGTCGCGGCCCGTCAGTAGAAGAACAGACGAGACAGATTGCGAAGCAATTGAGTCCTCAGACAGCACTGATGCGACCGACCACCGACACGAGAGAGGAGACCGAGCCCATGACCGACACCCTCATCGGGCCTGAGCTGCGAGAGCAGGCCCGCGAGACCGGGAGCGACCTCGCCTGCCGCGAGTACGACGCCGACCTGTGGTTCTCGGAGCAGCCCACCGAGCTGGAGTTCGCCAAGTCCCTGTGCGCCGACTGCCCGGTGCGCCTGGAGTGCCTGACCGGCGCCCTGGAGCGCCACGAGCCCTGGGGCGTGTGGGGCGGCGAGATCTTCGAGAAGGGAAACGTCGTGGCCCGCAAGCGGCCCCGCGGCCGGCCCCGCAAGGACGCCGCGCTCGTCGAGCAGGCCGCCGAGGCGGAGCTCGCCGCGCGCACCCGGGAACTCGCGCTCGCGGGGGTGGCGGTGTCATGACCGTCGACTACCTGAGCCGCCACCTGAAGCGTGACGTCGGCGTCGAAGACCTCGGACCCTCCCTGACGGAGGAGGTCGAGGCGGTCCGGCCGCTGGCGCCGACGACCGAGATGTTCGGACGACTCCGCATGCGGAGCCTCTGGAACGAAGCCGGTTACAAGCGAGTCGGCCTCCGCGGCGGGAAGCACCGTCGCCGCAGGCATTGACCGCGCGATAACCGCGTTGGCTGAAAGGGCCCGTCCCCGGGAGGGGGCGGGCCCTTTCCGTTGCCGCGGAACGGAACGTGAAACCGGTGTGTCGCGGAGCGTCTTCGCAAATCGGACATCCGCAGCGTCCCCCGGATCAACAGTGCCACCGGGGTGTGACAGCGCTTTCGGGAACGACGGCGCCTCCGAGGCGGGGCGGTGTCAGCGGTTCGGGTCGGTGCCCTCGGGGTCGGCGAAGCCCGGGAGCCATTCGACGAGGATCTCGCGCCAGTTCGCGGTCGCGCCGAGCTGGCACAGGACGCCGATCGAGCCCATGGTGACGCGGTGGATGAG
The DNA here is from genome assembly GCF_042428885.1 of Glycomyces mayteni. Lineage (NCBI taxonomy): Bacteria > Bacillati > Actinomycetota > Actinomycetes > Glycomycetales > Glycomycetaceae > Glycomyces > Glycomyces mayteni. The sequence continues at coordinate 21,069 of NZ_JBHMBP010000006.1, read as the reverse complement.
CAGGTACGCGGGCGGGAAGCTCAGCTGCTTGTTCAGCTTCGCGGCCTCCGAGCCCTGCCCGGTGAGGCGGGTGCTCTCCTTGCGGAGCCATTCGCGCGAGAACTGGAACTCCTCGCCCGCGATCGGCTCCAGCATCGGCACGAGCAGGTCGAGCATCGCCTTCGCGTCGATGTGGAGCGTCGGCGGCACGAAGCCCTCGCCGCGCAGGCCCGCCACGACGTCGTCGGCCCGCCCGTCGAGTGTCAGCCGCGTGAGGCGGCCCACCTGGACGGGCATCCCGCCGGGCAGGCGCGCGGCCGCGCCGAAGTCGTAGACGACGAGCCGCCCGTCCTCGCCGATCGCGAAGTTCCCCGGGTGCGGGTCGGCGTGCAGGAGCCCGGCGCGCCTGGGCGCCGAGAAGTGCAGCGTGCATAGGCGCAGCCCGGCCGCGTCCCGCTCCTCCTGGGTGCCCTCCCGGATGATCTCCGCGAGCGGGCGCCCCGGAAGCCACTCGGTGACGAGCACCTCGGAGGTGGCGTGGACGACCTCGGGGACCGCGATGAGCGGGTCGCCGCGGAAGGCCTCGGCGAACTGCTGCTGCGTGGACGCCTCCAGCTCGTAGTCGAGCTCTTCGAGGAGCCGCTCGCGCAGCTCCACGGTGATCTTCTTGACGTCGAAGTTCGGTTGCAGCACCTTGAACATCGGGGCGATGCGCGAGAGGTGCCGCAGGTCCGACCGCAGCGCGTCCCCGGCGCCGGGGTACTGGATCTTGACGGCCACGGGCCGCCCGTCCTTCCACACCGCCCGGTGCACCTGGCCGATGCTCGCCGCCGCGGCGGGCGCGTCGTCGAACTCGGCGAACCGGTCGCGCCAGTCCGCGCCGAGCTGGCGCTCCAGCACGCCGTGGACGCTCGCCACCGGCAGCGGCGGGGCCGCGTTCTGGAGCTTCGTCAGCGCCTGCCGGTACGGTGCGGCGAGGTGCTCGGGGAGGGCCGCCTCGAAGATCGACAGCGCCTGCCCGAGCTTCATCGCACCCCCCTTGAGCTGACCGAGCACGCTGAAGACGTGCTCGGCGGTGCGCCGCTGCGCCTGCTCGCTGAGGATCTCGTCGGCCAGCCCGGTCACGCGCTTGCCGAGGCCCACCGTCGCCCGTCCCGCCAGCCCCAGGGGGAGCGAGGCCAGCTTCATGCCCCGCACGATCGCCCGGCGCGGGAGGTCATCACCCGAATGGGCGGGTCCATGCCTGTCGCTCACGTTCCCAATGCTCTCACGGACGGGCCCGGTCGCGGAGGTCGAGCGCGGAGCGGAACCGGTTCGCCGTATCACCCTGTGCCGTGCGCGGCCCACGCGTGTCACCCGCACGGGTGAAGCGGCGCGGCGGGACTTACAGGCGTGAAATCTGTGGCATTCTGAGGCTGAACGGTTGCACAGCGTGACCGTCGCTACATGGGGGGTACCAGTGGCTACTGCTACGGAGACTTACAACGGGTACTGCGTCAAGTGTCGCGAGAAGCGCGACTTCGAGGGCACCGTCGTCGTCTCGGACTCGGGCCGCCGGATGGCCAAGGGGACGTGCCCGGTGTGCGGCACCAAGATGAACCGGATCCTCGGCAAGGCCTCGTGATCGCTGACCGGAAGGTCGACCCCTCGTCTGATCCCACCATGCGGGAGTCTGGCGAGGGGATTTTCATTGCATAGCACCATGCAAGCCGCAATCGAGACATCTGCGTTAGGCGATTGTCACCCCCGCGGATTAGTGTGCGTTCATGGCGCGCAAAGTGCATCCCCCCGTCGAAGTGCGGCGCTCTCCCCGGCGCCGTGCCACCGTAGCGGCCTATGAAGAACGAGGCCGCGTGGTCGTCATGATCCCGGACGCCTTCTCTGAGAAAGAGGAGCGCGAATGGATCGACCACATGCTCGCGAGACTCCAGCGGCGCGAGGCCCGAGACGGCCGCGCGTCCGACGACGCCCTGCGGGACCGGGCCGTCAGGCTCGCCCAGCGCTACTACCCCGAGCACCCCGAATGCGCCCGCCCCGAGAGCGTCCGCTGGGTCGACAACCAGCACCGCCGCTGGGGCTCGTGCACCCCCTCCGACGGCTCGATCCGGCTCTCGCGCCGGCTCACCATGATGCCGTCGTGGGTCATCGACTACGTCCTGCTCCACGAGCTGGCGCACCTGGTCCACCACGACCACTCGCGCCCGTTCTGGGACATGGTCGGGCGCTACACCAAGGCCGAGCGGGCCCGCGGCTACCTCGAAGGCATCGCCGACGCCGAGGCCAGCGACCCCCGCTAGGCGCCGGGCGCACCGCGCCGGCCGCTTCGGCGGCCGGTCGCTGCACCGCGCCTACTTCTCCTCGGGCTCGTCCCCGTCGTCGTCCTTCGGGTCGTTCACCGCGAGCTGGTCGAACATCGACAGGTCCAGGTCCTCCAGGGCCTCGGAGACCGCCGCGAACGACTCGGGCCGCTCCAGGTCGGCGGCGCTCGGCATCAGGTCCGGGTGCGCCCACACCGCCTCGCGCCCCTCGGTCCCGCGGGCCTCGGCCAGCGACTGCCACAGCCGCTCCGCCGCCCGCACCTTCGCCTGGTCGAGCTGGAGCCCGACGAGCGCCTCGAACGTCTGCTCGACCGGCCCGCCGGAGGCGCGGCGCCGCCGCGTCGACTCCATGAGCCGGTCCATGGTCGGCAGCCGCTCGCCGACCGCCTCGGCCACGACCGTGTTGATCCACCCGGCGATGAGCGCCAGGGTCGTCGCCAGCCGCGCCAGCGCGGCCTTCTGCTGCTCGGTGTCCTCGGGCTTGAACACCTCGCTGAGGTCGAGCGTCGCCGCCGCCTCCTGGTCGGTCAGGTCCATCTCCGACATGGCCTCCTCGATGGCGGCCTCGTCGATGCGGATCTCCCGCGCGTACGCCTCCAGGGCGCCGAGCAGGTGGGCGCGCAGCCACGACGCGTGCGTGAACAGGCGGTGGGCGGCCGCCTCGCGCAGCGCCACGAACAGGCGCACCTCCTCCACCGGGAGCTCCAGGCCCTCGGCGTAGGCGGCGATGTTGCCGGGCAGGAGCGCCGCGACGCCGGTCTTCCCCAGGGGCAGGCCGACCTCCGTGGAGGACAGCACCTCCCCGGCGAGCTTCGCGAGGGCCTGGCCCATCTGCGCACCGAACAGCGCCGAGCCGACCCCCTTCATGAGGTCGGCCATCGGGCCGAGCATCCCGGCCATCTCATCGGGGACGAGGGTCTGCATCGCCTCGCCCATCTGGGCCGCGAGGGGTTCGGCGAGCTGCTTCCAGGAGTCCTCGGTGCGCGCGATCCACTGCTTGCGGGTCCACGCGTCGGTGGCCGTGACCCCGGAGGGCCAGTTGACGACCGAGTCGAGCCACAGGTCGGCGAGGCGCACGGCCTCGGCGACGTGCGCCTGGTCGGCGGGGCCGACGGTGTTCTCGGCCTCCAGCTCGGACTCGGCGAGCTGGCGGGCGAGCTGCCAGTTGACCGGTCCGGAGGTCAGCGACTGCGACATCATCTGTTGCAGTTGCTGCATCATCTGCTGCACACGCGGATCGTTCGGGTCGGGCAGGTCGCCGCCCAAGTTCCCGAAGCCGAATGGAATATCGGAGCCCATGCGCCAACCGTACGTCAGAGGAGGGGGGCCGGGCCACGGCTGGCCGATCTGGAGGGCCCCCGTTCGCTGCGGGCCGAAAGCACGCGTGAGCTTGCGCATGTAGGCTTCCCGGCATGCGAAGGCGTGGAATCACCGTCCTGTTGGGCGCCGTGCTCGTGGCGCTGCTGACATGGCAGGCGCTCTCGATGGACGTCGCCTACGTGGTGTTCAGTCCCGGCCCCACCGAGGACGTCCTCGGCTCCGAGGAGATCGAAGGCGTCGATCACCCCATCATCACCGCCTCGACCGAGTACCCCTCGGAGGGGCAGCTGCGCCTCACCACCGTGCGCGTCAAGCAGTCCGTGACGCTCGCCCAGGCGCTGCGCTACTGGGTGTCCAATGAGAACAAGTACGCGATCATCCCGCGCGACCTGATCTACCCGCCCGGCGAGTCCGAGGAGGAGATCGCCGAGGAGCAGGAGGCCGACTGGGTCGAGTCCCAGTCGAACGCCGAGCAGGCGGCCCTCGCGTACCTCGGCGAGCCCGCCGTCATCTCCGTCGTCGCCGACTCCGCGGGGCTCCTCGAAGGGGACGTCGTCACCGCCGTGGACGGCGCCGCCGTCACCTCCCTGTCGGCCCTGGCCGATTACGCCGACAGCGAAACCACGGTGACCGTGACGCGCGGCGGCGCGGCCGTCGAGGTGCCCGGCGTGGTCCTCGGCGAGGCCGACCTCCAGTCCGTCCACGACGACCCGTACGGCATCGAGATCGACACCGAGGCCCTCGACATCGGCGGCCCCTCCGCGGGCCTGATCTTCGCGCTCGGCATCGTCGACCGGGTCACCGAGGGCGATCTCACCGACGGCATGGTCGTCGCCGGGACCGGCGAGATCGATCCAGAAGGGAACGTCGGCGGCATCGGCGGCATCCAGCAGAAGATCGCCGGATCGGCCGACGCGGGCGCGGAGGTCTTCCTCGCCCCGGCTTCGAACTGTTCGGACGCCGTCACCGGAGCCCCCGAAGACATGACTATTGTCAGAGTCGAGACGCTCGAAGACGCGGTCTCGGCGCTCGAAACCCTAGCGGCCGGCGGGCAAGTCACCACCTGCTGACCCCGCCGACCCACGGCCCGCAGGCACCGCCGGGGCCGCCCGCACCGACCGACCCTAAGGAGTTGCACCAGTGGCGAACCGGACGCCCGCCCCACCAAGGATGAGCCGACGAGGACGCTACGTGCTGATACTCCTCGTGGGCGCGATCGTCCTGCTCTCGGTCCTCGGCTGGCTCGTCAGCCTCCGGACCGACTACCTCTGGTACGACTCGGTCGGGTACACCACGGTGTTCTCGACGATGATGTGGACGCGCCTGGCGATGTTCGGCGTGTTCACCCTCGCGATGGCCGCCTGGTGCGGCCTCAACCTCTACCTCGCCTACCGCTTCCGGCCCGACACGTGGCCCGCGACGAGCGAGCAGGAGGGCCTGGAGCGGTACCGCGAGCTCATCTCCCCGAAGGCCGGCTGGTGGATCGGCGGCGTCGCGATCGTCGTCGGCGTCTTCGCGGGCATGTCCGCGCAGAGCCGCTGGGAGACCTGGCTGCTGTTCCGCGAGGGCGGCCAGTTCGAGTGGACCGACCCGGTCCTGAACATGAACGCCGGCTTCTACGTGTTCCGGCTCCCGTTCTGGCAGTTCCTCATCGGCTTCGGCTTCGCCGCGGTCGTCGTCGGCATCCTCGCCTCCCTGAGCGCCTACTACCTCTACGGCGCGCTGCGCTTCTCCGGCCAGGGCGACCGCATGACGAACGTCGCGCGCATCCACCTGTCGGTCCTCGTCGCGCTCTTCCTGGGGCTCAAGGCCGTCGCGTACTACTTCGACCGCTTCGACTTCACCACGCAGGAGAACCCGGTCACCGACATCGTCGGCGGCGGGTACACCGAGATGACCGCCCTCATGAACGCCAAGAACGCGCTCATCTGGGTCTCCGTCATCGCCGCGATCGTCATCCTCGTCTTCTCGTGGGGCTTCACCCGCTCGCTCGCGCTGCCCGCCGCGGCCCTCGGCCTCGTCGTGGTCACCGCGATCGCCGCGGGCGGCATCTACCCGGCCGTGGTCCGCAACTTCCAGGTCGAGCCGAACCGCCCCCAGCGCGAGGGCGAGTACGCCCAGCACACGATGGACGGCACCAGGTTCGCCTACGGCATGGAGGACCTGGAGACCATCACGTACGGCGTCGCCTCGCAGCCGAACGCCACCGCGATGTCCGAGGACCAGTCCACGGTCCCGTTCGTGCGCCTCATCGACCCGTTCGTGGTCTCCGACGCGTTCACCCAGGCGCAGCAGCCGCGCAGCTTCTACGACTTCAACGAGAAGCTCGACATCGACCGCTACACCTACACTGAGGACGACGGCACCGAGGTCACGCAGGACTTCGTCGTCGGCCTGCGCGAACTGAACCCGGGCCAGCTCACCGACGAGCAGCAGGACTGGACCGTCGCCCACACCGTGTACACCCACGGCTGGGGCTTCGTGTCCGCCTCGACCACCGAGAGCGACAACGGCGCCCCCTGCTTCACCTCGGGCGTGCTCTCCGACGACCCGGGCAACTGCCAGATCGGCAACGACATCATCGACGTCGAGAAGCCGCAGATCTACTACGGCCTCCTCAACAACGAGTACGCGATCGTCGGCGTCCCCGAGGGCGACACGCCCCGCGAGTACGACCGGCCCACCGACGTGGCCGTGGTCGACGAGGACTCCGAGGAAGACCCGGCCGAGGAGATCGGCGACGACCGCTACACCACCTACGAGGGCGAGGGCGGCGTCGAGGTCGGCTCGGTCGCGCGGCGCCTGCTGTACGCGTGGGAGTTCCAGGAGCCGCGGTTCCTGCTCTCCGACCAGATCAACGACGAGTCGCAGCTGCTCTACAACCGCAACGTGCGCGAGCGCGTCCAGATGGTCGCCCCGTTCCTGACCGTCGAGGCCGACCCGTACCCGGCGGTCGTCGACGGCGAGATCGTGTGGATCGTGGACGGCTACACGACCACCAACGAGTTCCCCTACTCCGACCGGGTCAACCTCGCCGACGCGACGAACGACACCTACTCGGGCCAGGGCGTCGCCAACCAGGCGTCCGAGGAGATCAACTACATCCGCTCCTCGGTGAAGGCCGTCGTGAACGCCTACGACGGCTCGGTGAAGCTGTACGAGTTCGACGAGGAGGACCCGATCCTCCAGGCGTGGAACGCGATCTACGGCGGCGACCTGATCATCCCGAAGGAGGAGACCCCCGAGGCCCTCGTGGACCACTTCCGGTACCCGCAGGACATGTTCAAGATCCAGCGGAGCCTCCTCCAGCGCTACCACGTGGACGAGTCCCGGACCTTCATCGAGGGCGGCGAGGCGTGGGCGACCACGAACGACCCGTCCCAGGCCCAGTCGGTCACCCAGCCCGCCTACTACGTGTACGCGACCTACCCGGAGCAGGAGCAGCCGTACTTCCAGCTGACCAGCACCTTCACGCCGAGGAACCGGGAGAACGCGCTCGCGTCGCTCATGTCGGGCTACTACGACGAGAACGGCGATCCGAGGCTGACGGTCTACGACGTCGTCGGCGGCGACGACCAGTCCGTCAGGCAGATACACCAGATCATCACCTCCACGCCGGAAGTGGTGACGACGCTCCGCGACGCCACCCAGGCGGGCACGACGGTCGAGTGGGGCAACCTGCTCGCGCTGCCGGTCGGGGACGGCATCCTCTACCTCGAACCGATGTACCTGCGCAGGCAGGCGGGCGGCCAGGGCGAGGACCTGCCCCGGTTGACGAACGTCGCGATCAGCTACGGCGGCTACGTCGGCTTCGCGCCGACGTTCGAGGAGGCCGTGGCGATGGTGGTCGAGAAGTACGTCTCGGGCGCGCCGAGCGAGGCCGAGCAGACCGAGGGCGAGGACGGCGGCACCGAGACCCCGTCCGAGACGCCCTCGGAGACGCCGACCACCGAGGCCCCGACGACCGAGGCGCCCGGCACCACCGAGCCGCCCGAGGTCGAGGCCGCGATCGACGCCGTCATCGCCGCCCAGCAGGCGTACGAGGAGGCCCAGGCCTCGGGCACGAACGAGGAGGAGGGCCGCGCCCTCGACGCGCTCCTCGCCGCGCTCGACCAGCTCGAAGCCGCCCGGGGCCGATCGGCCCCGGGCGCTTCCTCGTCTTCCGCTACTGCCCTTCGCCCCCGGGCCCCGGGGTCTCTTCGGACTCGCTCTTGCACGCCTCGGCGTCGGCGGCCCGGCGGACCGTGATCTGCACCGTCGAGCCCTGGTCCGCTTCGCTGCCGCCGCCGGGGGACTGGCGCACGACGCTGCACTTCGCGTCGCCCTCGCCCTCGTACTCGACCGCCGGGGTCAGCCCCGACTCCTCGATGCGCGAGCGCGCATCGGCCTCGGACTGGCCGACCACGCCGGGCACCGTGGCCTTCGCGGGCGGCGCGGGGGACGAGCTGCTCTCGGTGGGGCTCGCCGACCCGGACGGGTTCAGCGACGGTCCCGGCGACACGGGCGCGGACGGGTCGGTCCCGCCTGTGGCGGAAGCGGAGTCGCTCGGGTCGGGCGTGGTCGCGCCCTCCTCGTCGCCCCCGTCGTCCACCCAGTAGCCGTCGTCGCCGTTCTGGCCCTGCACGTCGCTGTCCGCGGTCCCGGACCGGTTCACCAGTGGGCCGTCGCCCCCGTCGCCGTCGCCCCACGGCAGCGTCGTGGCGAGCGCGCTGACCGCCGCGATGCCCGCGAGGGTCCCGGCGAGCGAGATCCACAGGCCGCGCCGCCGCGGCCGCTGCCGCGAAGGCTCCTGCGGCGGGACGACGCCGGCGGGAGGCGCGATGCCGGTCGGCGGCGTGGTGACGCGGTGCGACCCGGTGACCGGCGGCAGCGAGTGGCCGTCGGTGCGGTACACGGCGTGCTGGCCGGTGCCCGCGGGCCGCCGGTGCGCGCCCGTGCGCGGCCCGGTCTGCGGCGACTGCACCTGCGGGGACTGCACTTGGGGCGACTGGACCTGCGGCGATTGCGGCGGCGCGGGCGGCTGCGCGGGGGACGGCTCGTTCACGTCCCGCTGGTCCATGACCCGCGTGCGCGCAGGCGCATTGCGCCGCTGCGTCAGGAGCGCGGTCCGCACCTCCCGGCACGCGACCGCGAGCGCGGCCGCGTCGGGCCAGCGCGCGGACGGGTCCTTCTGGAGCGAGCGCCGCACGATCTCGGTGACCTCGTAGGGCACCTCGGCGGGCAGCGGCGGCGGGGCGTTGCGCAGGTGCGCCGAGAGCACCCCGAGCGGGGTGTCGGCGCGGAACGGCGGGGCCCCGGCGAGGCACTGGTGGGCGACGACGCCCAGCGAGTACAGGTCCGACGCGGGCGTGAGGTTCTCACCGGCGGCCTGCTCGGGGGACATGTACGTGACGGTGCCGAGGACCACGCCGGTGGTGGTGAGCGTGAGGTTGTGGTTGGCGCGGGCGATCCCGAAGTCCACCAGGACGACCGAGCCGTCGCCGCGGACGAGGATGTTGCCGGGCTTGATGTCGCGGTGGACGATCCCGGCGGCGTGCGCGACTTGGAGCGCCTCGGCGACGCCGCCGACGACCTGGAGGGTCTCGGCGGTGCCGAGCTTGCCCCAGAGGCCGAGGAGCCGCGAGAGCGGCTTCCCGTCGACGAACTCCATGATGAGGTACGCGAGCTGCGCGTCCTCGTCCTCGATCTCGCCGTAGTCGTAGACCTCGACGACGCCCGGTCCCTGCATGACGGCGATGGCGCGGGCCTCGCGGCGGAACCGCTCGCGGAAGCCGCGGTCGTCGACGAGGTCGGCGAGGAGCACCTTCACGGCGACGGTGCGCCACAGGATCGTGTCGGTGCCTTCCCAGACGTCGCCCATGCCGCCGCCGCCGACGCGGCGTTCGAGCCGGTAGCGCCCGTCCAGGACATCGCCGGCCTTGAGGTTGCGCGTGCTCAGCATCGGGCGGCTTTCCCCTTCTCGGCGAAGCCCTGCCAACTGCTGCTCCGCCTTGAGTCGGATATCTCTCCCGGGTCTAACGACCGGAGGCCGCTGAGGCTACGCGCTGGATCGGGCGATCTTCGGAACCGTCGCGTTTGCGGGGAGTGCCGCCGCGGCGCCGCTGCCGTGCGGCGCCGCGGTTCAGTGCTCGGGGGTGCCGGTGAGCGCCAGGGGCCGGGACGGGGCGCTCACGCCGGCCCCGTCGTCGGCGGCCGGGGCCTGCGCGGGGGCGTCGGACTGGTGCACGGCCTGGCCGAGCTGGCCGTCCCAGCAGGCCCACGAGTGGCAGGGCCAGGACTGGCCGCAGTGCCCGCACACGGGGTGCTTCGCGCCCTGCTGGTCGAGGGCGGGCGTGTGGCGCTTCCACCAGCGCGCCTGGACGCGCCAGAGGCTCGGCACCAGCACTTCGCTGGGCGGCTCGTCCGGCGGCGGATTGTCGAGTGTGTACGGACTGCGCAACGCAGGCTGCCTTTCAGGTCATCGTGACGGACTGGATCCCTTGTGGCCCTGCGTGATCGGGCCACGGAACCGCAGTGTGCCCTGGTCGTCGCCGAGGTGCGGTGTCGAATCGGTACAGTCGGGGGAGGCGGGTAGCCCCTCCGTACAGTAGAATTGCACATGCAGATTTTGGATGCAAGAGGTATAACCGGATCGGGTGGCGATTCCTCCTCCCGACAGGCGCGACCGGACGAGCGGCCAGAAGTCCTCCCCAACCGGTGCGTCCTCACCGAATCCGGAGAGATCAGGGTGTCAAATGGGAACATCGAACGACAACGCTGACAGCGATCTGCCGAAGAAGTTGGGAGGCAAGGCGATGCCTTCGAGCGGCAGCCCCACCGTCCGCCGCCGCCGCGCCGGGAGGATCCTGCGGGACCTGCGGGAGAAGTCCGGGAAGGGCGCCGACGACGCCGCCGCGGCCCTGGAGGTCACCAGCTCCACGATCTACCGCATGGAGCTCGGCCGCGTCGGGATCAAGCCCCGCGACGTCCAGGCCCTCGTCGAGGTCTACGGCGTCGAGGACGCCGAGCTCGTCGACGAGCTGGTGCGCCTGGCCCGCGACGGCCGCAAGCGCGGCTGGTGGGCCCGCTACTCCGACACCATCTCCCCGCCGTACGCGACCTATGTGGGCCTCGAACAGGACGCCTCCAGCCTGAACGTCTACGACGGCCTCATCATCAACGGCCTCCTCCAGACCCGCGAGTACGCCCGGCACACGTTCAGCATGGTCCCTGAACGCTCTCTGCGGTACATGGACCAGCGGATCGACCTGCGCATGGAGCGCCAGCAGCGGCTGCGCGGGGACCTGAAGATCTGGAACGTCATCGACGAGGCGGCGATCCGCCGCGTCCTGGGCGGCCCGAAGGTCATGATCGACCAGCTCCAGAACCTCCTGGAGCTCGGCTCGCTCCCGAACGTGCACCTCCAGGTGCTGCCCTTCGAGGGCGGGGCCTACCCGGGGATGCTGTCCTCGTTCACGATCCTCGGCTTCGGGGAGCTCGACGGCGAGGTCGACCCCGGCTACCGCCACCCCGACGTGGTCTACATCGAGGGCCACAACGGCGACGTCTACGAGGAGGGCGAGGACGTGGAGCCGTTCCACGAGATCTTCGGCTTCCTCCGCTCGGCCGCGCTCGACCCCGGTCGCAGCCTTGAGTTCATCGAGCGCCAGGCCCACCACCTGAAGTCGCTCTAGGAGTCGATGCGAGGGGGCCGCCACCGCGGTAGGCGGCGGCCCCCTCGCTCCGTCCCTACCTGCCGGATGTCCGCAGCAGCGAGGCCCAATCGGCCCGACCAGCGCGCAGGACAGGGCTCACCGTCAGCTTGGTGTCCCTGATCTCCACGCCCTCATCGGCGAGCCTGGCCTCAACGCAGGCGCCGTTCGGGCCTGACCTGCTGCTCTTCCTCCATGTGTGGGTCAACATGGATCTCCTCCTTCCAAGGAGCCTTTCGAGTCCCCAGGACGGCTCTTACCATAGCCGCCGCATGGCAAGCGAAACGTCGACTATCCGTCACTATCAGGTTTTGGACAGAGGCGTGTCGGCGTTCTCTAAAACGGTGCGGCGCATGCGGCCTCGGAGTTTTCCGCGAATCACCCTCGCGGAAGTCGCGAGCGGCTTTCACTCCAACGGGTCGGACGTCCGGCGCGTCCGATCAATCATCTCGACATGCGCATGTCTGCATGTGTACTGCGAGGGCGGTTCTCCGGGTTGGCCGGTCCCCCTCCTGGGAAACCCTCGATCAGATCATGGTTCCGCGGCTTTTTCCCGAGAATTCACGGAATCGCCGAACCAGGGGGACTTTCACAATTGCAGGGCCCGAATGGAATAATATTCAGACCGACATCGACAACACTGGTCACGGGGGGTGACGATGAAAGACGCCATTGAAACCTCTACCATCGCGTTCGCCGCAATCGTCGCGATCGTCCTCATCTTCGCAGCGGTCCTCGGACTGCGGTCCTTCATCGAAGGGCGGCGCCGCCGAAAAGCCCGGGCCAAGACCGACGCCGAAGCCTGGACCGAGCTCCTCGGGAAGCAGCTCCAGATCGCTCCGGCCTCCGTCGGCGACACCGAGGCCGCAGCGGCACTGGACCGCGCCCGCAAGCTCCACTACGGCGCCGTCGAGAAGCTGAAGACCGCGAAGAAGCGAAAGCAGTTCGAGCGCATCCGAACCTATGCGCTCGCCGGACTGCACAACCTCAACATCATGCGCCGCCGCCTCGGCAAGGCACCCGGACCGCAAGGCCCGATCCCGTTCAACGCGGGGGCCAACGCCAAGGCGTCCAAGCGCGACGACAACATCCGCGACGTCGCGACCGGGCCGTCCACCGGACTGCCCTTCTAGGACCGAGCAGCGCGGAAGGGGGCGGCCGACCGGCCGCCCCCTTCCCCGTGCCGTCCTACTGCTCGACTTCCTGCCGCCGCGGGGTCAGCAGGTCCATGACCCACATGGCGATCCACACGATGATCGCGCCCCAGAACGCCGGCCAGAAGCCGTCCACGGTGAACCCCAGCGAGAGCTTCTCCGAGACCCAGCCGGTGAGCCAGAACATGAGCGCGTTGACGACCAGGCCGAACAGGCCCAGCGTCAGCACGTACAGCGCGCACCCGACCATCATCACGATCGGCTTCACCAGCGAGTTCACCAGCGTGAAGATCAACGCCACCAACAGGAGCGAGACGAACTTCCCGCCCGTGGAGTCGCCGTACAGGGTGATACCGCCGACGATCGCCGTCGCGAGCCACAGGGCCAGCGCCGTGAGCACCAGCCGCACCAAGAATCTGAACATGGCGCCAAGTATCGCCGCCGCCACCCTCCGCCGTCCAGTTTCCGCCGATTCCAAGGGGAACGGAGGCGAGACCGAGCCGGGCCCGCGCGTTCACCCCCGGTTCACCGGAGAGTGAGACCGCCGCTACCGGCCCGGCCTATCCTCGGCGCAGCCCTGCTTGACATCCCGACCTGCGTCCCATGCAGAAGGAGCGATCATGAGCGACCCGGCACTGCCCGCGGCCCGCCCCACCGTCGATTCGCGGCGCCTCACCGCGGCCCCCCAGCCGGCGCACCAGCGGGCCCCCGGCGGCGGCGCCGACACCGCCACCGTCTTCGACATCGCGAACGTCGACGTCTTCTACGGCTCGTTCCACGCGGTCAAGAACGTCAACTTCACCGTCGCCAAGAACGAGATCACCGCGCTCATCGGCCCGTCCGGCTGCGGCAAGTCCACGCTGCTGCGCTCGCTCAACCGCATGAACGACCTCGTCCCCGGCGCCCGCGTCGCCGGCACCGTCGCCTACCGCGGCAAGAACATCTACGACCAGGGCGTCGACGCCGTCGAGGTCCGCCGCCGCATCGGCATGGTCTTCCAGAAGGCCAACCCGTTCCCCAAGTCCATCTTCGACAACGTCGCGTACGGCCCCCGCATCCACGGCGTCAAGCGCTCCGAGCTGGCCGACATCGTCGAGGACTCCCTGAAGAAGGCCGCCCTCTGGGACGAGGTCAAGGACAAGCTCAAGCAGAGCGCCCTGGCCCTCTCCGGCGGGCAGCAGCAGCGCCTGTGCATCGCCCGCACCATCGCGCTCGCCCCCGAGGTCGTCCTCATGGACGAGCCCTGCTCGGCGCTCGACCCGATCGCGACGGCCCGCATCGAGGAGCTCATGGTCGACCTGGCCAAGCAGTTCACGATCGTCATCGTCACGCACAACATGCAGCAGGCCGCCCGCGTCTCCGACAAGACCGCGTTCTTCTCGACCGAGGTCAACGAGCTCAGCGACACCCGCACCGGCGTCCTCGTCGAGTTCGACGACACCCAGCGGATCTTCACCACCCCCTCCGACGAGCGCACCGAGAACTACGTGACCGGCCGCTTCGGCTAGACCCCCCCTGGAACGCATGAAGGGCCCCGCCGGACGGCGGGGCCCTTCGTCTTTGCGAGACCAGGCTCGCGGGGCGCTAGCGCTTGTCGATGGCGAAGCGCGCCGCGATGATCCGGGACAGGATGGTGAACACGAAGACGATGGCGATCAGAGTCAGGGCCGCGCCCCAGGCGCGCTCCTGCGAGGCGGCGAACGGCTGGCTCGCGTTGCGGAAGATCTGCGCCGCGAGCGTGGTGTTCTGGCCGTCGAACAGGTCGGGCTTGTAGATGTACGTCAGGCCCACCGTGACGATGATCGGCGCGGTCTCACCCGCGGCGCGGGCGACGGCCAGGAGCGACCCCGAGGTGATGCCCGACGAGGCCGCCGGGAGCACCACGCCGAGGGTCGTGCGCCACTTGCGCGCGCCCAGGCCCGACGAGGCCTGCCGCAGCTCGTCGGGGACGAGCCGCAGCATCTCCTCGGTCGAGCGGATCACGATCGGCAGCATCAGGCACGCCAGGGCCAAGGCCCCGCCGAAGCCGGTCTTGTCGCCGATGACGATCACGTACCCGACGTAGATGAACAGGCCCATCATGATCGACGGAACGCCGGTCATGACGTCGGCCATGGTGCGGATGAACCGCGCCAGCGGCTTGTTCTTGCCGTACTCGTTCAGGTAGACCGCGCCGAGCACGCCGATCGGGATCGACATCAGCGCGGCCATGCCGGTGATCGTGAGCGTGCCCAGGATCGCCGGGCCCATGCCCGGGCCCTCGGTCCGGTAGTTGCGCGGGATCTCCTCGACGAACCACGCCAGGCTCCACGCCGACGCGCCCTTCGAGACGACCTCCCACGCCACGAGCGCCAGCGGCAGGGCCGCGACGAGCACGCACAAGGCGATGAGCGAGGTGGCGGCCCGGTTCGCGAAGGCCCGCCGGAACGACAGGTTGCGGCCCGACAGGTCGGGCGGGGTCTGCCCTTGCAGGGTCGTCATGAGTGGGCACCCTTCATCTTGATCTCCGCGCGCCGGACCACGGTGCGGGCGAGGAAGTTGATCAGGACCGTGATCGCGAACAGCACGACGCCGATCCCGATGAGGGCCTCGGTGTGCATGCCGCTCGACTCGCCGAACTGCTGGGCGATGACCGCGGCCATGGTGTTGCCGGGCTCGAACAGGTTGGTGCCGATGGTGAGCGAACCGCCGATGACCAGGGCCACCGCGATCGTCTCGCCCATCGCCCGGCCCAGGCCGAGCATCGAGGCGCCCACGAGGCCGCCGAACGAGTGGGGGAGGATCGCGCCCTTGATCATCTCCCAGCGGGTCGCGCCGAGCGCGTACGCGCCCTGCTTGTCGATGTCGGGCACGGTCGCGAAGACCTCCCGTGAGATCGAGGTGATGATCGGGATGCACATGACCGCGAGGATCAGCCCGGCCGTGAAGTAGTTGCGGCCGGTGTTCGTCTCGTCGAAGATCGCGTTCAGGCCCGGGATCGGGGCCACGACGCCGGCCCACCACTGGTAGACCGGGGTGACCCACGGGATCAGCACGATGCTGCCGACCAGGCCGAAGACCACCGACGGGACGGTGGCGAGCAGGTCCACGATCGTGACGATGTACTTGCGCGAGCGTCGGTGCGCGACCTCCGTGATGAACAGCGCGATCCCGATCGACACCGGCACCGCGACGACCATCGCGATCACCGAGGTCACCAGGGTGCCGTACAGGAACGGGAGCGTTCCGAAGATCTCGTCGCCGGGGACCCAGTCGGTCCCGGTGAGGAACTCGATCGGGTCGTGGGCGATCGCGGGCCACGCCTGCACCGACGTGGTGACCAGGATCAGGCCCAGCACGATGAGCACGGTGAGGCCGGCGAAGGTCACCAGACCGGTGAAGCCCTTGTCGGTCCGGCGGGAGCGAGCCTCCCCGCCGAGGTCCACCTGCGGGGGCGATTCGGGGGATGCCGTAGTGGTCAAGAGAGTCTCTCCGTTTTCGTGAGCGGAGCGGCCGAAAACCCCAGCGGCGCTGCGGCCGTTGGGGTCGTCGGTTCCGTGGTCCTAGGCAATCGTCTCGTTCAGGGCGTCGACGGCCTGCTGGCGCAGCGCGTCGGGGAGCGGGGCGAAGCTGTTGTCCGCGGCGATGTCCTGGCCGTCCGTGAGCAGGTAGTTCACGAACTCCTTGACGCCGGCGGCGACGTTCTCGTCCTCGTACTCGGTGTGGAGCAGGATGTACGTCGGCGCGACGATCGGGTAGGTCTCGGCGCCGGCCGCGTTCAGCGGGTTGTACGACAGGTCCTCGGCGACCTCGGCGCCCTCAAGGGCGGCGGTGGTCGCGTCGAGCGTCGGCTGGATGAAGGCGCCGTCGGCGTTCTCGATCGAAGCGGTGACCAGGCCGGTCTCGGTCGCGTCCGCGAGGTCGACGTAGCCGATCGCACCCTCGGTCTGGGTGATGACGGTGGCGACACCGGTGTTCTTCTCGCCGCCGATGGAGCCCTCGGGCCAGGTGATCTCGTCGCCCGCGCCGAGCGTCCACGCGTCGGTGGCCTCGTCGAGGAACTTGGTGAAGTTCGAGGTGGTGCCCGAGCCGTCCGAGCGGTGCGCGATCGTGATCGCGGTGTCGGGGAGCTCGACGCCCTCGTTGGTGGCGGCGATCGCCGGGTCGTTCCAGGTGGTGATCGCGCCCTGGAAGATGTTCGCCAGGGTCTCCTGGTCGATCTGGAGGCCGTCCACACCGGGCAGGTTGTAGGAGATGGTGATCGGGGCCGCCACGGTCGGGATGTACTGGAACGAGCCCTCCGCGGGTCCGTCGCCGTCCTTCACCAGGGAGTCGGAGCCCGCGAAGTCGTTCAGGCCCTCGCCGAACTCGGACTTGCCGGTGCCGGAGCCCACGGCGTTGTAGGTGACGATCAGTTCGGGGTTGACCTCGGCGTAAGCCTCGATCGCCGCCGCGTAGAAGGCGTCCGGGAAAGAAGCGCCCGAGCCGGTGATCTCACCGGAGACGAGCTCGCCGTCGCCGGCCGCATCGTCGTCGCTGCCGCCGCCGCAGGCCGCCATGCTCATGGCCAGGGCACCCGCGGTGATCGTGCCGAAAATGGTCCGGCGGTTCAGTTTCATGTTCACAGCTGGTCTCTACTCCGTCTCCCGGTACGGGACCGGGTCGCTTATTCACTGTCCGCAGCCATCAAACCCAGACCCGGTGTTCACCCGCTGACTTGGAGTTGAACTCAAGGTGAACGACTGAGCGCGATTCGCAACGGCGTCGTAGAAACCGAAAAAGCGGGCCTCTGACCTGGGACTTTAACCCGGTCTCGGCCCGCTCGTGACCAGACCGTTATGAACGGTCGAGGTGGACGTCCCCTGTGACGGCGTAGACCACCTGGTGCGAGATGCGCACCGCGTGGTCCCCGAACCGCTCGAAGAACCGCGCCAGCAGCGCCACGTCCCCCGCCGTCTGCGGCCCGTACCCCAGGCCCGGGAGCTGCGCGTGGATCCGCTCCTGGATCGCGTCCAGCTCGTCGTCGTCCAGACCCATCTGCGTCGCCTGCAAGTGGTCCTGGTCCTCCAGCACCACCACCAGCTTCTCCGCGACCCGCACCGCCGCCGCCCCCATCGCCGCGAAGTCCGGCCGCAGCGAATCCGGGACCACCGCCGCCGGCGTGCGCAGCAGCACCGACTTCGCCACGTGCTTCGCCAGGTCCCCCATCCGCTCCAGGTCCACCGAGATCCGCACCGCGCCCAGCACGAACCGCAGGTCCGACGCCACCGCGTCGTACTGCGTCATGAGCTCGATGATCCGGTCGTCCACGCGGAACTGGAGCGCGTTGACGTGCTGGTCCTCCGCCACGACCGCCTCCGCGGCCGCCGTGTCCCCCTCCAGGAGGGCGGCGCTGGCCCGCTCGATCGCGACGGCGACGCGGCGGGCCATGTCGACGAGGAGCTCGTTGAGCTCGTCCAGGTGCTGGTGGAACGGGTTCTGCATGATCGGCCAATCGCGGTTCGGGAAGGGCTGACGCGAGCCGCGTCGCGGGCACCTCCGAGTCTAGAGGCCCGCCGCCGCGCCCGCACCGAGCGCGCCCCCGGCAAGCGCCGGGCGAACCTCCTTGGACGCACGGCGTTACAGTGAGGGGCGCGATGCACGAACGATCCCCCAGGGAGTGGACCAGATGACCTACCCCTCGCAGCCGGGCTACCCGAGCCCGTACGGCCAGCAGCAGCCTCCCGGCCGCCAGCAGAACACGCTGTGGCTCATCGGCGGCACCGTCGTCATCGTGCTCGCCGTCATCTTCACCGTGATCCTCGTCGTGGTCCAGGGGAACAAGGACGACAACTCCGCGGACGGCGGCGGCACCGAGACCACCGACGGCGGGAACGACGGCGGCGACAACGGCGGAGACGACGGAGGCGACGACGGCGGGAACCAGGCGGGCGTCGAGCTGAACGCCGACGCGTGCGCCGCCTTCAGCCTCGACTCCTTCGAGAGCTCCTACGGCGCCGTCGACGAGGGCTCCACCTACAGCTCCGCGTCCTCCTCCGGCGGCCTCAACTCCCTTACCTGCACGTTCTACAACGAGGACTTCACCTCGGTGACCATCTACCTCAGCGACTACGACAACGCGGGCGACGTCACCGACCGGGTCACCAGTGACGCCGACTACTACAACGAGGCCAACGGCTACACGTACTCCGAGTGGAGCGACTACGGCGACGCCGGCAGCTTCTACACCTACGACTACGGCGACAGCGTCGCCACGACCCTGCACGTCGCCCTCGGCAGCCTCGACGTCTCGATCTCCTCGACCCTCTACGACAACGAGGACGTGACCTCGGACGCGGCGCTGGCCACCATGGCCGACTTCGTCCAGCAGAGCGACTCGCTCTTCTCGGACTACACCTAGACAGCGGAAAGGCCCGGCCGCCGGTGGGAGACCACCGGCGGCCGGGCCCTTTCGCGTTCCCGTTCCGCACAAACCAAAAGAGGCCCTGTGACCAGGACCTCTTGTGTGGTGCGCCGCCAGGGACTCGAACCCCGAACCCGCTGATTAAGAGTCAGCTGCTCTGCCAGTTGAGCTAGCGGCGCTTGATGATTGAGTCGACATGGCGCTTTGCGCCGGTGTCCCTCGCACGAGGAGAAACTTTAGCATGTGCTTCGGCCTCCGTCTCCAGGGGTCCCCGGGGTGGCTACCCTTGAGCGGTGACAAGTTTCGTAGACCGCGTGAATCTCCAGGTCATTGCCGGTAAAGGTGGCAACGGCTGCGTGTCGGTCCACCGTGAGAAGTTCAAGCCGCTCGGCGGCCCCGACGGCGGCAACGGCGGCCACGGGGGTGATGTGGTCTTCGTCGTAGACCCGAACGTGCACACGCTGCTCGACTTCCACTTCCAGACCCGCCTCCAGGGCGGCAACGGCAAGCACGGCCAGGGCTCCAACCGCGACGGCGCCACGGGCGAGTCCATCAAGGTGTCCGTCCCCAACGGCACCGTCATCTACTCCGGCGGCGAGATCCTCGCCGACCTGACCGGTGACGGCACCGAGTTGACCGTGGCCCAGGGCGGCCGCGGCGGCCGCGGCAACCGCGCCCTCGTCAGCTCCAAGAGGAAGGTCCCCGGCTTCGCCGAGCTCGGCGAGCCCGGCGACGAGCTCGAAGTGGTCCTCGAACTCAAGAGCGTCGCCGACGTCGGCCTGGTCGGCTTCCCCTCTGCGGGCAAGTCCTCCCTCATCGCCGCCATGTCCGCCGCCCGGCCCAAGATCGCCGACTACCCCTTCACCACGCTCACGCCGAACCTCGGCGTCGTGTCCGCGGGGGAGACGACCTACACGATCGCCGACGTCCCGGGCCTCATCCCGGGCGCCGCCGCCGGCAAGGGCCTCGGCCTGGAGTTCCTGCGGCACATCGAGCGCTGCGCGGTCCTCGCCCACGTGGTCGACACCGCCAACCTCGAAAGCGACCGCGACCCGGTCTCCGACATCGACGCCCTGGAGCACGAGCTCGCCGAGTACGGCGGCCTCGCCGACCGGCCGCGCATCGTCGTCCTCAACAAGACCGACCTCCCCGACGGCCGCGAGCTCGCCGAGTACGTCCGCGGCGACCTTGAGAAGTACGGGTGGCCGGTGTACCTCGTCAGCGCCGTCAGCCGCGAGGGCCTGAAGGAGCTGAACTTCGCCTTCGCGAAGCTCGTGCAGGACTACCGCGCCGCGCAGCCCCCGGTCGAGGCGACCCGCACCGTCATCCGCCCGCTCGCCGTCGACGACTCCGGCTTCTCCATCAAGAAGGTCGTGCCGGCCTACGAAGGCGACGTCGAGTTCGTCGTCTCCGGCGCCAAGCCCGAGCGCTGGATCGGCCAGACCAACTTCGAGAACGAAGAGGCGGTCGGCTACCTCGCCGACCGACTCGCCAACCTCGGCGTGGAGGACGCCCTCGTGAAGCAGGGCGCGATCCCGGGCTCGATCGTCCGCATCGCCGACCACGAGTTCGAGTGGCAGCCGACCGACCCGAGCATCATCGCGACCGTCGGCCCCCGCGGCACCGACGCCCGCTTCGAGATCAGCGACCGCAAGGGCGCCGACGAGCGCCTCGCCGAGCGCAAGGAGCGCCGCTCCGAAACGCTCGAACGGGTCGCCAAAGAGAAGGAATCCAGGGGCAAGAGCCGCCGCGGCTAAGCCCGATTGCGGACTGACCAGCGAAAACGCGGGGTTCGCAAGAGTGTGGCGCCGAGCACGCACCCCCCTTGCGAACCCCGGTTATCCGTCGCGTAAATTTGTCTTTGCCCGCGGGGGAAACGGACAGGAAAACCGAAAGGACCTGGACGAAGACCTAAAGGGCAAATCTCCGAATGAATCGATCGGGGGGCCAAAACGGCCCGAAAACCGGTCTGATAAGTTACTGGAGCCGCTCCGGTCGGAGAGGAACTTCCAAGAAGTTTCAGATCTGATTAGTGCGTGTTGTTTGAGAACTCAACAGGGTGTTTGGATGGTCAGCGTGTGGGCTGGCTGGACTGCTTCGGACTAGGTTCCGGGGTGTGTTTGGCTGGTACTGTTTTTGACTGTCTTTTCCTTGGGGCACTTAGCTTGAGTGCCTCGTGAAAATCGGTCAGGACATGCTTCGACACATACTGTGAGTCACCATGG